>DATNQI010000017.1 GCA_036704125.1 Pantanalinema sp.
GTCACGAACTCCTTGCGCAGGATCAAGGAGACCATGGAGGCGAAGGTGCTCGGGCGCCCGATGCCCTTGGCCTCCAGGTACTTGATGAGGGTGGCCTCGGTGAAGCGCTCGGGTGGCTTGCTCCAGTGCTGCTTGGGCAGCACGCGGCTGAGCGTGAGGGCCTGGTCGGGCGAGAGCGGCGGCAGGGTGGTCTCCTTGGCGTCGCGGTCGTCGAGGATCACGAGGTAGCCGCGCTGCTTGAGGACCCGGCCGCTGGCCTTGAGGGCGTGCTCGCCGGCGTGGATCCATGCCTCGGTGGCGTCGAAGACGGCCGCCCGGCACTGGCTGGCGAGGTAGATCCTGGTGATGAGCGCGTAGAGCTCCCGGGCGCGCGGCTCGATGCCAGCCCCCGGCTCCTGGTCGAGCTTGGTGGGCCGGATGCACTCGTGGGCGCCCTGGGCGTTCGCGCTCTTGGCCTTGTGGATGTTGGGCTTCGCGGGCACGACCTCGGCGCCGTGGCGATCGCGCAGGTAGGCGAGGGTCTCCTGCTGGAACTCGGGGCTGACGCTGGGCGCGTCGGTGCGGATGTAGGTGACGAGGCCCGCCTCGAAGAGGGCCTTGGCGTGGCGGGTCGTCTCGTCGGTGCCCATCTTGAGCTGGCTTGCGGCCTGCTGGAGCATGGTGCTCGTGATGAGCGGGGCGGGGGGATTGCGCCTGGCCTCCTTGCGCTCGACGCGTGCGACCGCGTGGCTGAGCGCGCGCAGGGCACTGGCGATCGTCTCGGCCTCCTCGCGCGTCGCGATGGTTTGCTTGCGCGGGGCCTTGGCGCCCGTGTGCTTGCCGACGTACTCGGCCTCGAACATGGCGTCGGGGCCCTGCCCCGGCACGTGGTAGTGGGCGTGCACCGACCACGACTCGGTGGGCTTGAAGGCACGGATGGCGAGCTCGCGATCGACCACCACCCGCAGGGCCACCGACTGGACGCGCCCGGCCGAGAGGTTGGCCTCGCCCGGCAGGCGGTTGCGCACGATGGGGCTGACCTTGTAGCCGACCAGTCGATCCAGGATGCGCCGCGCCTGCTGGGCGTCCACCAGGTGCATGTCGAGGGGGCGCACCTGCGAGAAGGCGCGCGCGAGGCCCTCGCGGGTGATCTCGTGGAACTCGAGCCGCTGGACCTGCCTTGCCGGCAGGCCGATCGTCTCGGCGATGTGCCAGCCGATGGCCTCGCCCTCGCGGTCCGCGTCGGAGGCCACGAAGATCTCGTGGGGCTTGTAGCGCCCCTTGAGGGCCTTGAGCTTGGCGACCACGTCCTTCTTGTCGGCGGCGTAGACGTAGGTCGGATCGAAGTCGCGATCGACCGCGACACCCAGCTCCTTCTCGGGCAGGTCCCGGAAGTGCCCGACCGTGGCCACCACCTCGTAGCCCGCGCCGAGCAGCTGCCGGATGGTCTTGGCCTTGTTGGGCGATTCGACGATGATGGCGCGGCGCGACATGGGCGGCTCCTCCATGAAGGGGGTCGAAAATTTGTTCTAGTTTCGGCTCGATTCTACCTCCATCCCGCTCGCCTGTCATCCGGGTTCTTTCGTGGCGCCTCAGGGGCGCTGCCTGGGCGCGAAGCGCTGCGCGTCGTAGCGGCGGATGAGCGCGGCGAGAGCCTCGATCTCGCTTTCGTCCAGGGTCCTCGAGGCCAGGCGCAGCGCTTCTTGCGCCGAGGTCGCGCGCGTGATCGAAACCCCGCGCCGCCGCAGCCCCCGCAAGGCCCGCCGGTACTCGGCGGCGGGCCCTGAGCGTCGTTGCTTGATCAAGGGATAGGCGCAGAGGGCGAGCAACACCCCCGCGAGCATCAGCAGGCGTGGGTCAGCGCCTCGCGAGGGGCGTTCGTTCGCCATCGGGGTGGGGTCGTAGCTCTCCCAGCGGCCGTCGATGAAGGCCTCGACCCAGGCGTGGGCGTCCCCGGCGCGGTACGTGACGCCGTCTCCCGCGCGCTCTGGCGGGGCGTAACCGACCACCAGGCGCGTGGCGATGCCGAGCGATCGCCCGAGCAGAGCGAGGGCTGAGGCGTAGTGCGCGCAGTAGCCTCGGTGGCTCGCCGTGAGGAAGAACAGGGTCGGGTCCTCGCCGGCAGGAGGGCGCGGGGCCTCCAGGTCGTAGCGCGCCGCGCGCCGGATCCGGCGCTCGAGCAGGTTCAGGGCGTCGGCCGGGGTGCCGGCCCCCGCGGCAAACTCATGGGCGAGGCGCGCGAAATCCGCGGGCTGGCCGTCCAGGGCCTTCTGGGCGCGGCTCGGGGCGCCTCGGCGCCAGCCGGGCTCCTCACCGAGCGCGACGCGGTAGCGATAGCCCCTGCGCAAGCCGGTCGGGTTCGCCAGGCTACCGTCTTGTCGCAGCAGCGGGCGCTCCATGGGGGTCAGGACGCCGACGGTCGTCTCGGGCAAGGGCAAGTGCGTCACGTCGGGAAAGAGCAGGGTCAGCCAGCGATGGGAAGGGAGAGTCGAGACGGAGGGGCGTCGGGTGGTTTTCAGGTCGCTGCGCGACCAGCGCCCGGCCCGGTAGGTGTCGAAGGTCTCGACGCGCAGCCGCACCGGCTCGGGGCCCTCGAGCCGGATGACGGCTGCGTCGCTGGTGGGCCAGCGGGCGTTCAGGGAGAGGCCGCCCGCCTGGCCAGGGTGGCGCGTCGCTTCGTCGCTTGGCTTCGCGGCCTGGGCGGGGGCCAGGCCGAAGGTGGGCAGCTCGGGCAACGGGATCGCCGGCAGCCAGGGTTGGGCGAGGTAGGCCACCAGGCCGATGAGCGCGAGCGGCACCCAGCGCGAGGGCAGCGCCTCGAGGTCCTTCAGGCGAACGCGCGCGTAGCCGATGGAATGCCGGCCGTCGGCCCAGCTCGCGAGCACCAGCGAAAGCAGCGCGAGGCCGTAGCTCAGGCCGACCCACGGCGTGTCGCGCACCGGGGCGAAGGCGGGAAGGACCGCCACCGTCAGGAGGGCGAAGAGCTGCTGGGCGCCAAGATAGGCGCGGTTCCTGAGGTCCCAGGCGAACAGCCCCATGACGAGCACCACCAGCTCGACCATCGCCGTGTGCGAGTCGCCCGGGCGCTGCAGCTTCCAGAGGAAGCCCGCGAGCACGCCGAGCATGCCGAAGTAGAGCACCGCGTGCAGCCAGCGCCCCGGCCTTCCCTGCCGGCGCGCGCTCAGGGCGCTCCCGGCCATCGCGATGGTGCCGGCGATTCCGGCGATCGCGGGGGGCACCAGGCCGCTCAGCCCAGAGAAGGCGATCGCGCCCAGGACGGCGCTCGCGCTCGCGGCATGCAGCAGCAGCAGATCCGCGCGCGGGGCACGGCCCGAGGCGGGAGGGCGGAGGGCGCTGCGGGCAGGCGAGCGATCGCGCTCGGCCTCGCGCAGCCTCACCACCAGGCGTTGCAGCCGCGCGCTCGCCCCCCAGTGGACGTCGCGGATCCCCTCGCCGACCCGGTGCTCCCGGATGCCCCCGAAGGGCGCGGCGGAAAGATCCGGCGGTGCCGGCCGGTCGTCGGGGCCGGGGGCGTCGTCCGCTCGCACGCCGGGCTCAGGCCGAGGGACCCGGACGATCGAGCAGACGGCAAGCAGGCCGAGGGGAAAGGTCCTGAGTCTCACCCGGACGGGATCGCGGCCGGCAGCCGGGGGCAGGTTCAGGCGGAGGCTAGATGCTTCGGGCACGCTCAAGGGCACGTCGGGTCGCCACGACTTGCCCGCCTTGAGGGCCAGGCCGAAGGGCCCGGCCTGCCGGCGCGCATGGGCCCGCACCCCCACGATCCAGGAGCCGTCCTGCTCGGCCTCGGCGCCCAGGCGCACATCGAGCGTGACGCCCCGCAGCTCGAGGATTCCCAGGATCGAGGCGAGCACCAGCAACACCAAGAGCGCATCGCCCGAGAGGTTGAGCAGGGGCATGCCGAGCGCACCACCCGTCAGGAGGCAGAGCCCCCCGATCGCGAGGACCGCGGCCCCCCGGCCGCTGAGGGCGATGCGCAGCCGCATCTAGCGGGGGATCGCTTCCTGCGAGAGCAGGTCCTCGATCAAGCGCTCCTTGTGCGCGCGCGAGGCGTCGCCCCGCAGGACCAGTCGATGGGCGAGCGCCGGGACGGCGGTCGCCTTCAGGTCGTCCGGCACCAGGTGCTCGCGCCCATGGACGAAGGCGTGGGCGCAGGCGAGGGCTTGCCAGGCGAGGCCCCCCCGGGGGCTGACGCCGAGCGTGACGTCGGGCCAGTTGCGACTCGCATGGACGATGCCGAGAAGGTAGCGGCGCAGCTCGGGGGCCACGTGGGTCCTGCGGGCCGCCGCGCGCCAGGCCATGAGGCTCTCGGCGGGGAAGGCCTCCACCGCGACGCCCTTTCCGTGGTGACCCTCGAGCAGCGCGAGCTCAGCTTCGTACGAGGGATAGCCCAGGCTCACGGCGGCGATGAAGCGGTCGAGCTGGACCTCGGGAAGCGGGTAGGTGCCCTCGAAGTGGACGGGGTTCTGGGTGGCGATGACGAAGAAAGGGTCGCTCAAGGCGTGGGTCGTGCCGTCCACCGAGACCTGGCCCTCCTCCATCGCCTCGAGCAGGCCGGACTGGAGACGGGGCGAGGCCCGGTTGATCTCGTCGGCCAGGAGCACCGGGGTGAAGAGGGGGCCGGGGACGAACTGAAAGGTGCCGTCCGAGGGGCGGTAGATCCGTGCGCCCGTCAGATCGCCGGGCAGAAGGTCGGGCGAGAACTGGACGCGGCGAAAGCCGAGCCCGAGGGCCTCGGCGAGGCGCTTGGCCAAGAGCGTCTTGCCCACCCCGGGCACGTCCTCGAGGAGCAGGTGACCCCCTGCGATCGCCGCGCAGACGGTGACGACGAGCACCTCCAAGGGGGCGGCGACGACCCGGTGCAGGCCGTGCACCAGCCGCATGGGGGCAGAGACGTGGAGCGGCATGGCGTCCTTCCTCGATCGACGGGCGATCCGATTATACCCTCGATAGTCCCTTTTCCCGGCCGCCAGGGCCTTGGATGGTTGCCAGGTTGACGCCCTTGGCGTGTTAGAATTATTCTAAATTCAGTCAACCGCAAGAAAGGACCCCGCCCATGTTCACGCCCGTGACGATCGGTGCTCTGGCTCTCAAGAACCGCATCGTGATGGCCCCCATGACCCGCAGCCGCGTCGAGGCCGACGCGAGGCCCGGCGCGCTCGAGGCGACCTACTACGCCCAGCGCGCCTCGGCGGGGCTCATCATCACCGAGGGCACGGCTCCTTGCGCCTCGGGCCTCGGCTACAGCCGCACCCCGGGCATCTACACCCCCGAGCAGATCGCATCCTGGCGCGCGGTGGTGGAGGCGGTGCACGCCAGAGGCGGCGCCATCGTCCTGCAGATCATGCACGTGGGTCGCGTGGCGCACCCCCTCAACCAGCCCGAGGGCGCCGAGATCGTGGCGCCGTCCGCGATCGCGGCCAGGGCCAAGGTCTACACCGAGCAGGCGGGCATGCAGGAGATGGCGGTACCCCGCGCGCTGAGGACCGACGAGATCCCCGAGGTCGTCGCAACGTTCGCCCAGGCCACCCGCAATGCCCGCGAGGCGGGCTTCGACGGGGTCGAGCTTCACGCGACCAGCGGCTATCTGCCGCACCAGTTCCTCAGCACCAACAGCAACCAGCGCACCGACGCCTACGGCGGATCCCCCCAGAACCGGGCGCGCTTCGTGCTCGAGGCGATCGACGCCATGATCGAAGCCTGGAGCGCCGATCGGGTGGGCATCAAGGTCTCGCCCGGGCAGGGCTTCAACGACATGGTCGACGAGACGGCCCGCGAGACCTACGGCTACCTGGCAGATGAGCTCTCCATGCGGCGTCTGGCCTACCTCCACGTCACCCGCCAGGCCCAGTTCAGCCCCGAGGACCAGGCCTTCGACTCCTTCGCCGAGCTGCGCCGCCGCTTCAAGGGGCCCCTGCTCGTCAACGGCGGCCTGAGCAAGGCCGAGGCCGAGGCCCTGCTCGAAAACAGGCAAGCGGATTTCTTCTCGTTCGGAGCGGCCTACATCGCCAACCCCGACCTGGTGGAGCGCCTCGCGGCGGATCGGCCCCTCGCCGTCTCGGACCGCTCGACCCACTATGCGGGCGGCGCGACGGGCTACATCGACTACCCCACCTACGAGGAGGAGCACCTCGCTCCGGCCGAGCCGCGCGACTGAGTCCCTTGCCACGCATCGAGCCCCCGGCGCTCTTCAGCGCCGGGGGCTCGATGCGTGAGGCCGAAAGCCGGCTCAGGCGCGCCTGACGATGACGCTGCCCACCGAGTAGCCAGCCCCGAAGGACGAGATGACACCGGTTGCGCCCGGTGCGAGGTCCGCGTGATGCAAGTGGAAGGCGATGATCGATCCGGCGGAGCTGGTGTTGCCGTAGCGATCGAGGATGACCGGGGCCTCCTCGGCGCTCGCCTCGCGGCCCAGCAGGCGCTTGGCGATCAGCTGGTTCATGCTCAGGTTGGCCTGGTGCAGCCAGAAGCGCGCCATGTCTCCCGGCTGGAGTCCGAGCGCCTCCATGTGGCTCGCGATGTGCTCGGCCACCATGGGGCAGACCTCCTTGAAGACCTTGCGCCCCTGCTGGATGAAGAGCTTGTCCGGCTGAGCGATGCCGCTCGCGTCGGTCCGGTTGAGGAAGCCGAAGTTGTTGCGGATGTTGTTGCTGAAGACGGTCGCGAGCTTGCAGCCGAGCACCTCGAAGCGGGCGCTCGCCGTCGCGAGGTCGGCGCGCTCCAGCACCATGGCGGTGCAGGCGTCACCGAAGATGAAGTGGCTGTCCCGGTCGCGGAAGTTGAGGTGCGCCGAGCAGATCTCGGGGTTGATGACGAGCGCCGCTCGCGCCTGGCCGGCCTGGATGGCGTTGACCGCGGTCTGGATGGCGAAGGTGGCCGACGAGCACGCCACGTTCATGTCGAAGGCGAAGCCCTGGATCCCGAGCGCCCCCTGGACCTCGATGGAGACGGCCGGGTAGGGGCGCTGCAGGTTCGAGCAGGCGACCAGCACCATGTCGATGTCGCATGCCGTGCGCCCGGCGTTCTCCATGGCCTCGCGGGCGGCGGCCACGGCCATCTCGGCCTGCACCGAGAGCGCCTCGTCGGGCCGCTCCGGCAGGGCAGGGCACATGCGCGTCGGGTCGAGCACGCCTTCCTTGTCCATCAGGAAGCGGCTCCGGATGCCGGAGGCCTTGACGATGAACTCCGCGCTCGATTCCGGGAGGGCCTGGCGATCGCCACGGGCGATCGCCGCGGCGTGCTCCTGGTTGTGGGCCTGGACGTACGCGTTGAAGGAGGCGACCAGCTCCTCGTTGCTCGCCGCGTGGGACGGGGTGTAGAGGCCGGTGCCGCTGATGACGACGGGATGCTGCATGAGAGGGTCTCGCCTTCCTGGACGATGGGGCCGGGGTTCCTGCCCTCGATCATACACCAAGCGGGGCGCTCAGCGCCCCCCGGCCGAGGGACGGGCCGCGAGCGAAAGGTAGAGGATCAAGCCGAGCACCCCGCAGCCGCCGACGACCCCGGCCATGGGCAGGGCGGTGGCGTCGTGAAGCCGACCGACCAGGCCACCCGCCAGGGCCGCGAGGCAGAACTGGAGCGCCCCCATCACCGCCGCGGCGAGCCCGGCGCGCTTGCCGTGCTCGGAGAGGGCCGCCGCCGTGACGTTGGGGAAGACGAAGCCGAGGGCCGCCAGGTAGCCGAACAAGGGCAGGGCCACCCCCCAGAAGCCGCCGATCTTTGTGCTCACCAGCGCCGCGAGCGACAGCCCGAAAAGGGCGGGCATCAGGATGGTCAGGCGCAGGATTCGCTCGGGGGCGCGGGTCCGCAGCATCAGGCCGTTGACCTGGGAGGCCCCGATCAGGCCGAGGGCGTTCGCCCCGAAGATCCAGCCGAAGGCCTCGGCCGGGACCTGGAACAGCTCGATGAACACGAAGGGCGAGCCCGAGATGTAGGCGAACATGCCGGCCTGGATCGCGCCGCCCGAAAGCGCGAAGCCGAGGAAACGGCGATCGCTCAGCAGCACGCGGTAGTCGAGCGAAAGGGAGGCGGCGGGCTCGGCGCGGCGCCGCTCGGCGTCGCGCGTCTCGCTCAGGGCCAAGGCGGCCAGCGCGAGGAGGGTGAGCCCGAAGGCCACCTGGGCGCCGAAGACGGCGCGCCACCCCAGGGCCGCCATGAGGTAGCCGCCCGCGAGCGGCGCGACGATGGGCGCCACCCCCATCACCAGGGTCATCAGCGAGAAGACCTGGGCGGCCTCGCGCGGCGGGTAGAGGTCGCGCACCATGGCGCGCGAGATGACCAGCGCCGCGCAGCCGCCAAGCGCCTGGAGCATGCGGAACGCGATGAGCGCGGTGATGTTCGGGGCGATCGCGCAGCCCGCCGAGGCCGCCACGTAGAGCACCAGGCCCGAGATGAGCGGTCCCTTGCGCCCGACCCTATCGGAGAGCGGCCCGTAGATGAGCTGGCCGAGGGCCAGGCCGACGAAGAACAGCGCGAGGGTGAGCTGTACCGAGGCGGTGCTCGCGCCGAGCTCGCGGGCGATGGTCGGCAGGCTGGGCAGGTACATGTCGATCGACATGGGCCCGATGGCCGTCAGCGCCCCAAGCAAGGGGACCAGGCCGCGGCCGGCCGTCCGGGCGGGGATGCTCAGGGTGGAGCTCGAACGCAAGAAACCCTCGATTCTTACTGGGCGATAGGGCGATGGCGCAGCGCAAAGCAAGGAGCGGAGCGAGCTTCGGCCACGGTCTTCAATGTTACCATCGATGCTCGCAGGTCTTCACCCCCGTATCCCCCATGGAATCCTCAGCGAGCGAGCAGGCTCGCTCAGGAAAGCTCAAGCAAGCATGTGGCAAAATGGAAGTCATGAAGACCAAAGTCGCTTCAAATGAGCTGCGCCGAACGCTGATCGTCAACGGCCTTGGCCCCGCCCTCGTCATCGTGCTGCTTTACGTGATTCTCATCTGGCAGTTCGCCAAGGTCCGGTCCGAGGCCGACGCGGTGACCCACACGGTGCTGGTCCAGGAGGGGGTCAGTCAGATGGATTCGCTGCTCGCAAATGCGGCCGCGGGCTTGCACGGATACCGTCTCGCCGGCAGGCCCGAATTCCTGCGCTCCTTCACCCAGAGTCAGGCTCGGGTCGATGCGATCGCTGCCAGCATCGAGGACCTCGTCGCCGATAATCCGTCCCAGAGCGCGGCGATCCGCAAGATTCGCAGCCTCGTCCCCCACTGGTATCACAACGCAGATTTGAGCATGCGGGTATCATCGCCATCTGCCGCCACCATCCGCTTGATGTTGTCGGCAGACGGCGCACCCATGCTGGACGAGATTCATGGACGCCTGCGAGCGATGCACGATCAGGAAGGCCACATTCTTCGGGCGCGTCAAAAGCGCCTCGGCCGTTCCAACTCACTGGCCATGACCCTCGGGGCCGTCGCCATCCTGCTTGTGCTCGGCTTCTTCGCGCTGTTCAGCTTGAGACAGTTCCGGATCCTCAATCGTCACTTCCAGCAAAACCTGCGCGATCTCAGGCGACAGAAGAGCGAGCTCCTGGAGATGACCTGTTCACTCGCGGCCTCGAACCAGTTACTCGAGCGACGCGTCCTGGAGCGCACCGAGGAGCTTCAGGCCGCCTCTGAAAAGTATCGTCAGCTCGCAGATTCCGATGGTCTGAGCGGGATTCCGAACCGTCGGATCTTCGATGAGTTCCTGAATCGCGAGTGGAGCCGCTGCGCCCACCAGGGCACGCCCCTCTCCTTGATCATGCTGGATATCGACTTCTTCAAGGACTTCAACGACACCTACGGACATCAGGCGGGCGATGACTGTCTGCGGCAGGTCGCCAGGGCCCTCGAAGGCCAGGCCAGGCGCCCGAGCGATCTTGTCGCGCGTTACGGGGGAGAAGAGTTCGGCGTCATCCTCAGCGATACCGACGCGGCCGGTGCCGAGCGGATCGCCGAGCGCCTCAGGGAGCAGATCGAGGGGCTGGCCATCCCCCACGCCGGCTCGAGAAACGCCCCCTGCGTCACGATGAGCCTCGGCGTGGCGACCCTCGTGCCGAGCCCGGGGACCGGCCCTAGCCAGGTGGTGGCCCGGGCGGATCAGGCGCTCTATCAGGCCAAGCAGGAGGGGCGCAACCGCGTCTGCGTGCTGCAGCCAGGCGGGTTAAGCGTTTAAGCGGGCGGGGGCTGCCATCAAGGTGCGCGGCGAGGAGCCAGGCCTCCCTGCCGGACATCCTCGAAGTGCCGAAGCAGGGTCGCCGCTTCGGCTGGCGGGTAGCCAGCTTGATCGCAGGCCTCCAGGAGCCGCTCGGGGACCAGCAGCGGGGCGAGAGGCTGCGAGACCGAGGGCGCGAGCGTCAAGGCGAGGCGGAGCCGGGCCCGGAGCGCGGTGAGCTGCTCGGCGGACGGCGTGCTGCGGGTGGTGCCCCGGCAGCCAGGCGCTCCGCAGTGGCAGGGGAAGAAGTCGTCCTCTCGCCGGTCCTCGAAGGTGCCGTAGTCGTTGGTCAGCTGCTCGCCGACCCGGATGTCCCGGGCGGCCACCTCGAAGCCCTGCAGGGTTCCGAGGCAGTTCGGCTGACAGGAGTGGTTCATCGCGCGGCCCAGATCCCAGATCAGGACGCGGTTGCCCTCGGCGTCGCCGTAGGTGTAGCGCGCGAGCAGCGCATCGTAGGCGGCAGGCAACGCGGCCACGCGCGCGGGATCGAGCAGCTGGTCGAGCGGGTCCTGCACCCAGATCACGGTGCCCATGGGAATGGGCGCCGTTGCGACCAGGCCGTGGCCGACGGCGCTATCGATGAAGCGCAGGGCGGTGTCGGGATGGATCATCGGCCGAGCGCCCAGAGCCCCTCGCCGAGCGGTGGCTGTGCTCCGGCGGGTGTGGCCGCCTGGTAGTGACGGCTGCTCGGAAGCGGAACGTCGCGCCCCTCGCGCAGGGCGTCGGCCAGGACCTGGTCGGCATGGCTCAGCTTGGCGTAGGGCAGGAGGGGCTGCGGCACCGCGAGGGCCCAGCGGAAGGCCTGCGCCGCCTCGCGGTCCCACTCGCCCCACAGGGAGTCGAGGTCGGTCGCGCTCACGCTGCCGCGACAGCCGGGCGCGCCGCAGGCGCAGGCGAAATCGCCCGTCATGTTGAGGGTGCCGTACTCGCAGGTCAGCTGCTCGCCCGGCTGGATGTCACGGACGGCGATCTCGAAGGCCTCCCCGACGCTGCGGCTCGACGGCCGGCAGGAGTGGTTCATGTAGCGGCCGAAGTCCCAGCACAGGATGAAGTCGCCCGCGGCGTCGACGTAGGCGTACTTCTCGACCTGGGCGCGCAGCAGGTCGGGCAGGGCGAGGACCTCGCCGGGAGAGAGGACGCGGTCGAAGGCGTCGAGTGCCCAGATGACGGTGCCGCGAGGGATGAAGGCCGTGGCGAAGACCCCGTAGCCGATCCGGTCGTCGATGTGGCGCAGCTCGGTCGATGGATGGATCATGGGGCTGCCTTTCGGTGGATGAAGGCCGGATGAGATTAGGTTAGCTTCTTATTTTATTGTATCGCGTCGGTCGAGGCATGCGTCAAGAGCGAGCGGGCCGCCCGGATGGGCGGCCCGCTCGGGTCGAGGGTGGAAGGATTTAGAAGGCGCCGAGGTAGACGTTGTCGATGACCGGGGCGCTCATCTTGTCGGTGCCGAGGTAGTAGTCGTAGGTGTAGCGGAAGCGAACCTTGACGGTGCTGGTCTTGTAGGCGCTGAGGTCCACCTCGACGCGCTTCCAGTCGGTCTGGCTGGCGGTCTGGTCGTAGACCTGGGTCCAGGTGGCGCCGCCGTCGGCCGAGGCATCGACCTGGAACTTCGCGGTCTTGAAGTAGTACTGGGCGGTGAACTTGGAAAGGTCGAAGCGAAGGGCCGAGCGGGTGTTGGCCGAGAGGTTGGCGTTGCCGGCGAGCGTCAGGGTGTAGGTGCCGGTCTCGGTGACCTGGCCGGCGGCGTCGCCGGGGGTGGCGCCCTTGCTGCCGCCGTTGGCCGCGAAGGTCGAGGCGGTCCAGTTGGTGGTCGCCGCGGTGGCGGCGCTGTAGCTGCTCTTGGTCCAGCTCGCCTGCCACTTGGCGAGGCCGCCCTCGAAGTCGTCGCTGAAGGCCGCGGTGACAGGGGCCGGGGTCGCGCTCGGCGCGGGGGTGGGGGTGGCGACGGGGCCGGGGGTCGCGCTGGGGGCGGGGGTCGGGGGGGTGGTGGGCGTCTCGTCGCCCTCGATGGTGACGCCGAGGTCGAGGCCGCCGAGGACGGGCTGGTTGGTCTTGAGGTTGATCTTCATCGCCAGCGGGGTGACCTTGCCCTCTTCGACCTGGATCCCCTCCTGGGTGAGGCCGCCGAGGTAGCCGTAGCTCTGGTCGAGGGCGTCCACCCGGACGGTGTAGGTATCGCCCTTGAGGCCGTTGAAGGAGACGTCCTTGGACATGGGCCAGCCGATGGTCTGGCTGACGGTGCCCTGCTTGCCGTTGTAGCTGACGACGTGGATCGAGAGGTAGCGGACGTCGCTCGCGGCGGCGGCGGTCTGGTAGCCGGCGCCCTTGAGGACGATCGAGCCGCCCTGCTGGGCCATATCGAGGGTCATCGACTTGCTGCCGGTAGCGGCGACGGGGGCGAGAGGATAGGAACCGCAGCCCGTGAGCGCCGCGATGGCGGCACCGAACACGATGAACTTGCTGGCAGTCTTCTTGAACATTGCGATCCCATCCTTTCGGACCAACCTCTTACACAAGGGTTATCCGCGGAGGGGGAGGGAATGTTCTTATGACCGAGTTAAGTTTGGGTCGGCAGGTTGTTAAGGTTGCGGTGGGGGGCTCGGTTGCCTAGAACGTCATCCGGATGCCCACCGAGACCTGGGTCTCGGGCGCACCGAACCCAGAGCCGCCCTGGCGGCGGCCTTCGAGGTAGAGGCTGGTGTTCTCGCGCTCGGCGCTCACGCGCCCGGCGGCGTAGGGGCTCCAATTCTCACCGGGGCGCTTCATGGCGCCGGCCTCGACCCCCCCTCGCACCTGGAAGCCACCCACGGTCTCGCCGACCGCGTCGGTCTGCCACCGGCCGTAGACCTGCCCGCCGTCGCCCTTGGGGCTCCAGTTGTAATCACCGCCGACCCCGAGCGACGAGTGAGCGAATTGCTTCGCGGCGCTGCCGCCGACGGAGCGAAGGTCACCATGGCGGGTGTAGTGGCCCTCCACGGCGGTGGTCGGATCCTGGTACCGGATCCTGGCGTCGGTCGCCTCGCGGGTCATGGCGAGGGTGGCCTGGGCGAAGGCATCCCCGCGTGCGGCGGTGAGGTTGCCGCCGAGCGCGGTCTGGCCGTTGAGCTGGACCAGGCCGAGGTTCGCATCGAGCGTCGTCTGGTGCGAGGAGCCGGTGGTCGTTCCACCGGAAGGGGCGGGCGGGATGGCCGGATCGAGGCCTGGCAGTGCGCCGAGCGTATGCGCCTCAGCGGCCGATGGGGCCTGGGGCGGGGCTTGGCCGGAAAGGGAAGCTGCCGCAGGGAGGGGCGCGGTTGGGACCTTTAAGAGGCCGAGCAACCAGCTGAAGAGGCCCTTCAGGGCCGTTGCGATCGACGAGGCCAGCGACGAGAGGGCAGCCTGCGCGGGAGGCGGCGCGACGGGAGTGTCGGAGGCAGGCGCCACGACGCTCACCGGTCCGCCTGCGCGGACGGTGGGGATGCGCTTGAGCTGCGCCGGCACGGGCGCGGATCGCTGCTGGATCGTTCTCATTCGCTTCCGCCTTGCTCGGAGGCCATGTCCCCGAGCGGTCGACATGGAGTCCCAGCCGTTATCGCGGGGCGGGGGGTAAAGTCGGTAATCGGATCGGTAAGCTTTGCTTAGGGCTTGTTTAAAGGGTTCGCGGCGCGGGCGCGAAGCGAGAGGCGATCGACCTTGCCGCTGCCCAGCCTGGGCAGTTCGTCCAGCAGGGTGATGTCGCGAGGCTGCTTGTAGCGCGCGAGGCCCTGGGCGAGGTGTTCTTTCAGCTCCGTCACGCTCAGGCCGGGGGCGCGCGGGACCACGAAGGCAACGGGGACCTGGCCCCAGGTCGGGTCGGGGGCGCCGACCGTGACGGCCTCGGCCACGCCCGGATGGCCTTCGAGGGCGCGCTCGATCTCGGAGGGGTAGACGTTCTCGCCGCCCGAGACGATGAGATCGGTGCGCCGCGCGAGCACGTGCAGGCAGCCTTGAGCGTCCATGAAGCCGTCGTCGCCCGTCTTGAGCCAGCCGTCGACCTTGGCGGCCGCAGTCGAAGCGGGGTCGTTCAGGTACTCCTTGAAGACGGTCGGGCTCCGCACCTCGATCAGGCCGGGGGTGCCGGTAGGCAGGGGGCGCCGCGCGTCGTCCACGATCCGCACGTCGGTGCCCACGAGCGGCGCGCCCGAGGTGGTGCGCTCGCTCGGGCTCGCGCCGAGGCGGGTGAGGGTCACGTGAGAGCAGGCCTCGGTCATGCCGTAGGTCGGCAGCGCCTGGGGGCAGCGCTCGACCAGGTCGAAGGGAATGGGGGCGCCCCCGACCAGGATGGCGCGCACGCTCGAGGGAAGCGGGCGATCGCCCCACAGGTCGAGCACGCGCCGCAGCATGGTGGGCACCACCGAGAGCATGCTCGCACCCTCGTCGCGCACGGCCTGGAGGGTGGCCTCGGCCGAGAAGCGGGCGTGAAGGAGGACGGTGGCCTGCGCCAGGGCGCACCGGTGGACGATGTTGAGGCCGCCCACGTGGAACATGGGCATGGCGAGCAGCCAGCGATCGCGCGTGTCCAGGCCGATCGCGGCCGCCGAGGCCGTGGCGCTCGACAGCTGGTTGGCCCAGGTGAGGACGACGGCCTTGGGGCGGCCGGTCGTGCCCGAGGTGAACAGGATGGTGTGGGCCCGCTGGGGGTCGAGGGCGTCGGGGACGCCGTCGCTCTCTTCGGCCGAGAAGGCCTCGCAGAGGGGCATGACCCGGTAGCGCGCACCGATGCCGCGGCCGAGGCGCTCCGGGTCGGCGAGCACGAGCCGGGCCCCGGCGTGATCCAGCTGATAGGCGATCTCCTCGTCGGTCAGGCGCAGGTTCAGCGGCAGGAGGACGGCTCCGATCCGGCCGAGGGCGTGGGCCACCGCGGCCCAGTCGGGGTGATTGGCGCTCCAGACGGCGACCACGTCACCCTCTCGCACGCCGAGGCCGGAAAGGGTGGCCGCGGCGCGCACGGCGCGCTGGTCGAGGGCCTCGTAGGTCAGGACCTCGCCCTTGTAGACGATGGCGGGGTGGTGCGGGCGCATGCGGCGCGCCTGGGCGGTGGGGCTGCTCAGCATCGTTCGAGGTTCCTCAGCAGAGTGGCGATCGCGTCATCGGGGGGGCGGACGCCGAGCCCGGGGCCCGCGGGCCGCGTCAGGGCGCCTGCGCGTGGCTGGAGAGGGCCCTGTGCGTCGGGGCAATCGAGGAGCGAAAGGGTCGAGAGCCCCGCCGGCTCGCGCGTCTCGAGGGCGCACGCCAGGTGCAGGGCGGCTGCGACCCCCACGATGCGATCGAGGCTCGAGGTCACGACGACCCGGATCCCCCGTTCCTGCGCCCGGGCCGCCAGAGCGCGAGCGGTTCCCAGCCCCCCCAGCAGCATCGGCTTGAGCACGAGGGCATCGACCGCGCCGGCTGCGATGAGGCGGCTGGCGGTGCTCGGCGAGAGCAGGGCCTCGTCCGCCGCGATGGGGATGCCGCGCCCGCGCAGCGCCTCGAAGGCCTCGCCTTCGATGGGCTGCTCCAGCAGGTCGATCCCGAAGGGAGCGAGGGCGTCGATGGCGGCGAGGGCCGCGGCCTCGCTCCACGCGCCGTTGGCGTCGAGCCTCAGCCGGATCGCGGGGAAGCGCGAGCGCAGGGCGCTCACCCGGGCGAGGTCCTCGCTTGGCGAAAGCGCGCCGACCTTGAGCTTGAGGGTCGTGAAGCCCGCCTCGACGGCGCGCTCGCCCTCTTTGACCACCTCGTCGGGGGCAAGGGCCGTCAGCAGGCGTTGAAGGGCCGCGGCGGGGGCGGGCGAGTCGCCGAGCTCATGAGCCAGCGCGTGCCGCCTGTGGGCTGCGATCGCATCCAAGAGCGCGAGCTCGACCCCGGCGTGGACGCAGGGCGCGCGCTCGAGGGCGAGCCCTGCTCTTGACAGGGCCGGGGCCAGGTCGTCCAGGCCCGCGTCGTCGGGCACGTCGAGTGGGCTGCGCGCGAGCCGCGCGAGCATGGCGGCCGCCGTTTCGTGGTCCTCGCCTCCGAAGGCCGGCAGGGGGGCGACCTCCCCGAAGCCCAGGCGCCCCTCGTCGTCCTTGACTGCCACCCACCAGCCTTCGCGGTGGGTGTGGACGGCGCGCCCGGTCACGAGCTGGCGCTTGAACCTCACCCGGTAGGGGACGTAGGCGAGGCGAAAGGCACTCACGGCAAGAGCAGCCCCACCGAGAGCAACAGCCCGAAGATCATCAACAGCTTGGCGGTGCCCGCGAGCGTCCCGTTCAGGACCGGCCCCGAGTCGCGCCGGACCGAGGCGAAGAGCTTGAGGGCCAGCGGCAGGGTCAAGAGGGGCAGGAGGCCCTTGAGGCCGAGCTTGCCCGTCGCGACCAGGGCCGAAGGGACCAGGTAGGCGCCCGCGAGGAGCGTGGCGTAGTAGCCGTGGGTGAAGCGCGCGCCGAAGCGCGCCGAGAGGGTCTTCTTGCCCGCGACCCGGTCGGTCTCGATGTCGCGCAGGTTGTTGACCACGTTGATCGCCGCGGCGATGAGGCCGACGGGCACCGCCAGCCCCCAGGCCAGCGAGGAGAGGTGCAGCGCCTGGACGTAGTAGGTGCCGAGCACGGCGACCAGGCCGAAGAAGATGAAGACGAAGACCTCGCCCAGCCCGTTGTAGCCGAGCGGGTAGGGCCCCCCCGTGTAGGCGAGGCCCGAGAGGATGGAGAGCACGCCGATGGCGACGATGGGCCAGCCGCCCACCGCCACCAGGTAGCATCCGACCAGCACCGCGAGCCCGAAGGCGATCGCGGTGGCCGTCAGGACGGCCTTGGGGCTCGCGAGCCCCGCCTGGGTGACCCGGGTGGGGCCCTGGCGGGCGTCGGTGTCGGCCCCCTTCTTGAAGTCGAAGTAGTCGTTGGCGAAGTTGGTGCCGATCTGGATCAGGCAGGCTCCCGCGAGCGCCGCGAGGCAAGGCCCCGCCGAGAAGGCGCCGTCGGCGCGGGCGATGGCGCTGCCGACCACCACCGGGACGATGGCGGCCGGCAGGGTCCTCGGCCTTGCGGCCATGACCCAGACGGCGAGAGGCGAGGGCTTGTCGATGACGGTGCTCATGGGGCCTGCGTGTTCCGTTCGGGCTTACGGGCGGCGGGGGAAGCGGGAGAAGTCGGGCTTGCGCTTCTCGACGTAGGCGTTGCGGCCCTCCTGGGCCTCCTCCGACATGTAGTAGAGCAGGGTCGCGTTGCCGGCGAGCTCCTGCACGCCCACCTGGCCGTCGATCCCGGCGTTGAAGGAGGACTTGAGCAGGCGCAGCGCCAGAGGGCTGTGCTCGAGGATCTTGCGGCACCAGCTCACGGTCTCGGCCTCGAGCTCGGCGAGGGGCACGACCTTGTTGACCAGGCCCATGTCGAGCGCCTCGCCGGCGTCGTACTGGCGGCACAGGAACCAGATCTCGCGGGCCTTCTTCTGGCCGACGATGTCCGCGAGGTAGCTCGCGCCGAAGCCGCCGTCGAAGCTGCCCACCCGCGGGCCGGTCTGGCCGAAGCGGGCGTTGTCGGCCGCGATCGTCAGGTCGCAGACCAGGTGCAGGACGTGGCCGCCGCCGACGGCGTAGCCCGCGACCATGGCGATGACGGGCTTGGGCATCGAGCGGATCTGCTTCTGGAGGTCGAGGACGTTGAGGCGGGGCACCCCGTCGAAGCCGACGTAGCCCTCGTTGCCCCGGATGCGCTGGTCGCCGCCCGAGCAGAAGGCCAGCGGGCCCTCGCCGGTGAGGATGACCACGCCGATCTCGGGATCCTCGCGCGCGTCGGTGAAGGCGGCGGTCATCTCCATGAGGGTCTGCGGGCGGAAGGCGTTGCGGACCTCGGGACGGTTGATGGTGATCTTGGCGATCCCCTCGGCCTTCTCGTAGCGGATGTCGGTGAAGTCCTGGACGATCTTCCAGGCCGGCAGGGCGACGTCGATCATGGGTTGCTCCTTATCGGTTAGAAACGTGGAAACGAGTGAAACCAGCGCCTCGGGGCGCTCGAAGGGGACGGCGTGGCCCGTCTCTGGCAGCACTTCCAGGCGAGCAGCAGGGATGCTGGCCTGCATGCGCAGGGCGATGGCACCGAACTTGGCGTCCAGCGCGCCGACCACCAGGAGGGTCGGCACCTTCAGGCCCGAGAGCCGATCGTGCAGGGGAGTTTGGCTGCCCGTGCCCATGACGGAAAGGGAAGCGGCCAGCCCGGCCGTATCCTGTTCGAGCCGCATCGCGCGCATGGCGCGCTTCGTCTCGGCGTCCAGGGCCTCCAAGGTCGCGAAGAGCGGCAGCGCCGACCAGCGGTCCACGAAGGGCACGATGCCGTCGGCGACGATCTCGTCGGCGAGCGACGCGTCCGAGTCCCGGCGTGCCGCTCGGTCCTCGGGGCGATCGAGCCCGGGTGAGGCGCCGATCAGCACCAGCCGCGAGACCAGATCGGGCCGGCGCAGGGCCAGGTCGAGCGCGAGGCGCCCGCCCATCGAGTAGCCGACGAGAACGACGCGCCTCGTGCCGAGGGCTTCGAGCAGGGCGCCCAGCGCTTCCGAGACCCGCGCGAAGCTCCAGGTCTCGACGGGCTCCGAAAAGGCGGTGCCGCCGTGGCCGGGCAGGTCGGGGGCGATGCAGGTGTAGCGGGCCGAGAGGGCCGCTGCGATGGGATTCCAGGCCCGTGCGTCCCATGTGAAGCCGTGCAGGAAGACGAGGGTCTCGCTCTCGCCCTCGTTCCAGGTCCGGACGCGCCAGCGCAGGCCCCCGGCTTCGACGAAGCGCGGGGTCATCGGGCCGTGGCCTCCGCGCAGAACGCCTGCGCGCCGGCCGCAGCCGCCCGCTTCATCAGGGCCTGATAGGCGAGCGCCTCGTCGGTGCGGGCGGTGGGCACCTCCACGATGGTCGCGCGACCGCTCGTCATGGCCCGCGCGACCTGCTCGGCCGCCTCGCAAGGCGTCGTCGCGACGGCGTGATCCAGGCCGAAGAGGCCGGCGGCGCCCTCGAAGCGCAGGCCGTGAGGCGTGCCGAAGTAGGGCTCGAAGATCTCGGGGAAGCCCGAGATCGGCAGGTGCGAGAAGATGGCCCCGCCGTCGTTGTTGAGCACCAGGGCCACGAAGGGGGCCTCGAGGTGGCGGACGGCGAGCAGGCCGCCCAGGTCGTGCAGGAAGGCGAGGTCGCCCGTCACGAGCAGGGTCGGCCGCGCGAGCCCCTTGGCCGCCCCGAGGGCGGTCGAGGTGATCCCGTCGATGCCGTTCGCGCCGCGGCTGACCAGCACCCGGATCCCCTCGGGCCCTCGG
This sequence comes from Pantanalinema sp., assembly GCA_036704125.1. Taxonomy (NCBI): domain Bacteria; kingdom Bacillati; phylum Cyanobacteriota; class Cyanophyceae; order Leptolyngbyales; family Leptolyngbyaceae; genus Pantanalinema; species Pantanalinema sp. The sequence goes on from DATNQI010000017.1 coordinate 19,456, forward strand.
CCGCACAGGGCGTCGGCGTAGCGGATCGACATGCTGCTCGACAGGAACACCCCGCTGCCAGGGGGCAGGGCGCGAATGGCGTCGCGCACGGCGAGGGCCTCGGTGGCGTCACGCGCCTGCTCGAAGGTCTCGGCCGCCGCGCGATCCGCGCTCAGCAGGCGCTCGCCCCACGCCGTCCGGGGACGAGGAGGTGCTTGGTCCGTGAGGGCGTCGAGCATGGCGGCAACGTCGCCGGCAACCGTCAGGTGCGCCAGCGCCTCCGGGTCGCGCCGGGCGAGATCGGGCTGCAGGAGGGCCAACCAGGGCTGGTGGCGCTCGAGCCACTTGTTGAGGGTGGCCGAGGTCGGCAGCCCGCCCACCCGGATCACGAGGTCGGGGCCCTCGGCGGCGATCGCAGGGTCCCGCAGCAGCGCCTCGGCGTGCGCGACGGTGAGCCCCTCGGCTTCCGGGTGGAAGCGCAGGCCCGAGGCCACGTCGGCGGCGATGGGGAAGCCCGTGCGGCGCGCGAGCGCAAGGACGCCCTCGGGGGCGGTGGCGTCGAGCGCGGGGCCCGCGACGATCAGCCCCCGCTCGGCCGAGGCGATGCGCGCAGCGAGCGAGACGAGGGCCGCCGCGTCGCAGCCGCTCGGGGCCGAGGCGAGCGAGCTCAGCTCGCCGAGGGCCTCTTCGGCCAGCTCGGCGAAGGCCGGGTCGGGGCTGGGGATGGGCGGCAGGGGATCCGCGAAGGGCACGTTGAGGTGCACCGGCCCCGTCGGGGCGGCCTGGGCGATCGCCGCGGCCTGGGCGGCGAGCGCGCCGAGGCGCCGCAGCGAGGCCGGGCTCGCGAGGGGCAGGGCCGTCTCGGCGAAGTGCCGGACGTGCGAGCCGAAGAGGCGCACCTGGTCGATGGTCTGGGCGGCCCCGGTGCCGCGCAGCTCGGGCGGGCGATCGGCGCTGAGGACGATGAGGGGCACCCCCGAGAGCGACGCCTCGATGATCGCCGGGTAGTAGTTGGCGGCCGCGGTGCCCGAGGTGCAGACGAGCGCGACCGGGCGGCGCGAGGCCTTGGCGAGGCCGAGGGCGAAGAAGGCGGCGGCGCGCTCGTCGATGTGGACGGTGGTGCGCAGCTCGCCCATGGTGTGGGCCGCGTAGGCCAGGGGCGTCGAGCGCGAGCCGGGGGTGACGCAGACGTCGCGGACCCCCGCGCGGTGAAGGGCGCCGAGGAGGACCCGGGCCCAGAGGGCGTTGAGGTTGGGGGCGGTCATTCGGGGCGACCCTCCAGGATCGAGAGGATCCCCGAGGCCTTGCGCTCGGTCTCCTCGTACTCGGCGTCGGGGTCGGACCCCGGGACGATGCCGCAGCCGGTGACGGCGATCGCCCCTTGCGGGTGGATCATCGCCGAGCGGATCCCGACCGCGAAGTCGCAGGCGTCGGCCCCGACCCAGCCGACGGCCCCGGCGTACCAGCCCCGCACGCGGCCCTCCAGCCGGCGGACCGACGCCCGGGCGGCCTCTCGGGGGGTGCCGCAGACCGCAGGGGTCGGGTAGAGGGCCGAAAGGACGTCCTTCAGGCTGGTGTCGGGATCGAGGCGGCCCGTGACGGGGGTGTAGAGGTGCTGCACCGTGGGGGTGCGCAGGACGGTGGGGGCGTCTGCGATGGTGAGCGAGGCGCAGAGCGGGGCGAGGCCCTCTCGGATGAAGCGGACGACAAAGTCGTGCTCGCGCCGCTCCTTGTCGTCGGCGAGCATCATTGAAGCCAGGAGCGCGTCCTCGGCCGCATCGCGGCCTCGGCGGCGCGTGCCTGCCAGGCCATCGGCCATGATCCGGTCGCCGGTGACCGAGATCAGACGCTCGGGGGTGGCCCCCACGAAGGCCGAACCCGCATCGAAGCGGAAGCAGAAGCGATGGCCGGGAGACGTCCTCGAGAAGCCGTCGAGCACCGCCCACGGGTCGATGGCTTCGAGCGAGCGAAGGCGGATCTCGCGCGAGAGCACCACCTTGGGGACCGACGCGGTCTCGGCGAGGGCCTGCCGGATGGCCTGGGCCCAGCGGTCGCGATCGCCCTGGTCCGCGAGGCGCTCGGCCCTTGGCACCGGCGCGCGCTGGGCGCGGGCCGCCTCGGCCCAGCGCTCGACGCGCTCGCGCAGCTCAAGGAAGCGCTGCTCGAGCGTCTCGGGGGTGTCCTCGGCGCTCGCGCGCACCAGGGCGATCACCTGGGCCGTCCCGGGGCGCGCCTCGTCCCAGCGCAGCGTCAGCTCGGGCAACACGAAGCGCGCAGGCAGACCTGCCGGCCAGGCGGGGTGCACCGGGGATCCGGGATCGAAGGCGATCCCCCCGAAGTAGCGCAGCTCGGGATGGGAAAGGGAAACGAGGCGCTCGCGGCAGAGATCGGGGACGGCCAGGGCGCCGTCGGAGGTCGTGGCGCTCACCTCGTCGGCGGCGCCGAGGCCGATCCAGGTGCGGCCGTTGGCGACGTCCGCCCAGGCGATCTGGGGAAGAATTGCCGCGGCGCGGGCGAGGGTGAAGGGAGCGCTCGCCTCGATCGTGAACTCCCGGCTGACCAGGCGCGAAGACCCTGACCGTTCGACCGCTTCGAGGAGCGTGGGAGTGTCGAGCGGTTGAATGGACGAAAGGTTCGGTTTGCTCCCGGTCTGCAAACGGGGCCTCCTCTGCGCTTCGCGGGGGTTTGCGCACGATTCATCATCGCACAGTTTTCGACTTTCAAAAAGATTTGAAGGCTCTGAAAGGGTATGCTAGAATGCCGGGTAAGGCGCGGCCTGCCAAGGATCCGCCTTTTTAGATCACAGGAGGCGCCCGTGCTCATCACGCTATCAGACCGCACGGAAGCTGCAAGAATTCACGGTTGGCTCATTCGCCAGGGGCACGCCAGCCGTAAGCTCGACGGAGGGCGCCTGATCCTCGTAGATGACCCCTTCGTCCCGCACCGGGTCCGTGAGACCCTGCTGGGCGATCCTGCGGTGGCGTCCCTGGAGATCACCCGCAGCGAGCCTCACCTGGTGATGCGCCACGGCGACGCGGACGCGGCCTGGCCCTTCCCCGGCCCCATCCCGGACGTTGTCGCGGGCCCCTGCTCCATCGAGAGCCGCGCGGTGGCCGACGAGGTCGCCCACTTCCTCACCACCCTCTCGATCGGCTGGATGCGCGGCGGCACCTACAAGGTCCGCACCTCGCCCTACGAGTTCCAGGGAGCGGGCCTCAAGGCGGCCGAGTGGCTGCGCGAGGCCTGCGATCGCCACGGCCTGAAGGCCATCAGCGAGGTCATCGACAGCCCCGACGTGGAAGAGGTGGCGAGCCTGCTCGACGCCATCCAGATCGGGGCGCGCCAGATGCACAACCCGCAGTTCCTCCAGCGGGTGGCGCGGCTCGGCAAGCCCGTCCTGCTCAAGCGAGGCCTCTCGGCGACCCCGGCGGAGTGGCTCTGGGCGGGCGAGTACCTTCTCGAGGCGGGCGCGCCCTTCGTGGCCTTCTGCGAGCGCGGGATCCGCACCCCGTCGCCCCTCAAGCGCTTCACCCTCGACCTCCAGGCCATCCCCTTCATCAAGGAGATGACCCCCTTCCCCATCTTCATCGATCCGAGCCACGCCGCGGGGTCCTCCCCCTACGTGAAGCCGCTCGCGCTCGGCGCCATGGCCGCCGGCGCCCACGGCCTGCTCGTCGAATGCCACCCCGACCCCGCCTGCGCGCGCAGCGACGCGACCCAGGCCCTCGACTTCGCGGCCCTCGCCGAGCTTGTTCGGCAGGTGCGCCGCCTCAACCTCCAGGAGGTAACCGTATGATCTCGCAGGCTGCCGAGGTGCACCGCAAGACCTTCCGCGAGAGCCTGGTCGACGCCGTCCAGTCCAAGAACGACGTCCTCTTCCAGGCCGCCTCGCACCTGCTCGAGGTCGAGGGCAAGTCGATCCGCCCGCGCTGCGCTCGCCTCGTCGGCGAGGCCGCCAATCCCGGCGCGCCCCTGACCGATGGCCACGAGCGCCTCGCCGAGGCGGTCGAGATGCTGCACGTGGGCTCGCTCATCCACGACGACATCCTGGACGAGGCCGAGCTGCGCCGCGGGGTGAAATCGGTCCACGTCAAGCACGGCGCCAAGGCGGCCGTGCTCGCCGGCGACTTCTTGCTCGCCCGCTCGTGCGGCCTGATCGCGTCGCTCGGCCACCACCACCTCAACCAGCGCATGGCCGAGGTGCTCGCGGGCCTCTGCGAGGGCGAGTACCTCCAGGACGAGCAGCTCTGGAACCTGGACGTGACGGTCGAGGCCTACCTCGAGCGGATGGCCCTCAAGACCTCGGGCCCCTTCGAGCTCGCCTGCGAGGGCGCGGCCCTCCTGAGCGGCCAGCGCGACGAGGTCGTGCAGGCCGCCCGCCGCTTCGGCTATCACCTGGGCCTCTTGTTCCAGATGTTCGACGATCTGCTCGACTACGCGAGCTCGACCCAGGTCGCGGGCAAGCCCGTCGGCCAGGACCTGCTCGCGGGCTCGCTCACCCTGCCGGTGATCGTGGCCCTCGAGGACCCCGCGGTCGGCCCGGTCATGCGCCGGATGCTCTCGCCCTTCCCCCAGGAGATCCACCCCGAGCTCAGGGAGCTCCTCTTCAGCCCCGAGGTCTTCCGCAAGGCCCTCGATCGCCTCGAGGCCGAGGCCAAGAAGGCCGGAGCCTGCCTGGACGTCTTCCCGCCGAGTCCCGCCAGGCAGCAGCTCTTCGATTACCTGGACCGGCTTAACGAACAGGCGCGCAGCCTCACCCCCGAGGCCGCCCTCCCCACCCTCGGTGCCGCCCGTGTCGTATAACCTTCCGAACGTCGAGGACAAGCCCGCCTACGTCCGCGGCATGTTCGACCGGATCGCGGGCAACTACGACCGGGTCAACCGCCTGATGACCGGCGGGCGCGACGCGGCCTGGAAGCGGACCGTGCTCGCCCTCGCGGGGGCCACGCGCGGGGGAAGCTACCTGGATCTCTGCACAGGCACGGGGGACATCGCCTTCTTGCTGGCCGAGGCCGCCGGGGCCGAGGGCAGCGTCAAGGCCCTGGACTTCTCGCCGGGCATGCTCGAGGTCGCGCGCGCGCGGCCCTGGGACGGCCCGGTCATCGACTGGCTCCAGGGGGACGCCTGCGCCCTTCCCTTCGAGGACGCGAGCTTCGACGCCGTCACGGTGGGCTACGGCCTGCGCAACGTGCAGCAGCTGGACCTGGCCCTGAGCGAGATCCGCCGCGTGCTCAAGCCGGCAGGGCGCTTCGTCACCCTGGATCTGGGCAAGCCGAAGGTCAAGATCGTGCGCTGGGGCGCCGAGGTCTACGAGTACCGGATCGTGCCTGCGATCGGGAGCCTCTTCTCGGGCGATCGCGAGGCCTATCGCTACCTGCCCCACTCCAACTCCACCTTCCCGGATCAGCGGGAGCTGGCCGAGCGCCTGCGCGCCCTGGGCTTCCAGGAGGTGAAGGTGCACGACCGGATGCTCGGAGCGATCGCCATCGTAGCCGGGACGCGCTGAGGCGCTCCCGCCCGTTCACGCCGCCCCGGCCCCAAGCCGTGGGCGGTTTCGCGCAGCTGGAAAATGGCCGCACCATCGAGCGGCAAGCGTGCTAGATCGTGCTGACGTCCAGCCTGCCGGTGACGGTCGGGACGGGGCTCGCGACCCCGTTGATCGAAAGGAACTGCCCCTGCTCGGGGTTGTAGGCGAACACCTCGCCCGTCTCGAGCTTGTAGATCCAGGCGTGAAGGTGCAGCTCGCCGCTGGCGAGGCGCGCGGCCACCACGGGATGCGTCCGGAGGTTCTCGATCTGGCCCAGGACGTTCTCCTCGACCGTCACGGTGAGGAGGCGGTCGTCGTGGAGGTGCTGGTAGTTCTCCTGGACCACGTGCCGGGTCGACTCGGCGTGGGCGAGCCAGGCCGCGAGGGCGGGCAGCTCTTCGAGGGTCTCGGGGTGGATCAGCGCCTTCATGGCGCCGCAGTGCGAGTGGCCGCAGACGATGATGTCCTTGACCCCGAGGACCGCGACGGCGTACTCGATGGTGGCGCTCTCGCCGTCGATGGCCGCGCCGTAGGGCGGGATGATGTTGCCCGCGTTGCGCAGGATGAAGAGCTCCCCCGGCTCGGTCTGGGTGATCAGGTTGGGGTTGATCCGGGAATCCGAGCAGGTGATGAACAGCGTGTCAGGGTTCTGGCCCTTCGCCAGGCGCTCGAAGAGCGCGCGCTGGGTGCTGAAGATGGTGGACTGGAAGTGGTGGAGACCTGCGACGAGCTTTTGCAAGTGGTGACTCCTTGTCGCTGTCGGCCAGCCATGCGCAACGCATGAATGGCCGATGCGCTCTGGTATGGTTTTGGTTTGTAATGATAATAGATCGCAAGAGCGAGTTCAAGCGCGCTAATGCTCGAAGAGGTTCTCCCAGCCTTGCAGGTCCAGCTCGATCAGGGTCGGGAGGTGCTGCATGCAGGAGAGCGCGAGCTCCATGCGCCCCTCGCGCGCGAGCATGGCGTCGAGCTTCTCCTTGAGCGGGATGAGGTAGCGCACGTCGTTGGCCGAGTAGGCGAGCTGCGCGGGGCTGAGGTCGTCGGATCCCCAGTAGCTGGTCTGGACCGACTTGTCCAGCTCGACGCCGAGCAGGTCCTTGGTCAGGTCCTTGAGACCGTGCTTGCCCGAGAAGGTCCGGGCGATCTTGCTGGCGACCTTGGTGCAGTAGACGCGCGTGATCCGGGCGCCCAGGTGCTTTCGCAGCATGGCCAGATCGAAGCGCGCGAAGTGGAAGAGCTTCAGGGGGCGCTCGGCCTCGAGCAGCTTGACCAGGAGCGGCATGTCGTACGAGGTCACCTGGAGGACCGTCGTGAGGCCGTCCTCGTTGCACAGCTGGACCAGGCAGAGCCGGTCGCGGTGCGGGTTGAGGCCGGTGGTCTCGGTGTCGGCGCACAGGTAGGCGCTCTTGGCGTAGGCATCGAACAGGGCCTGGGTGAGGTCGCCCTTGATGAGATGGACGTCGGCGGGGGCTTTCACGGGGGTCTCCTTTGCGGCGAGGGGCGGCGGCACTATCATTATAGCGCCCGCTTGGTGCTCAAACGAGAGGGGCCCCCGCCAGCTCGGCGGGGGCCCCTCTCGTTCAGTCTTAAGCCTCGGTGCCGACCGGCTCCTTGGCCTCGGTGTGGGTGAAGATCACCTTCTCGCCGTTCCAGTCCGCGGTGATGACGCCGGACTTGGGCAGGGCACCGCCCAGGATCTCCTCGGCGAGGGGATCCTCGATCAGGCGCTGGATGCTGCGGCGCAAAGGACGCGCGCCGTAGCTCGGCGAGTAGCCCTCCTCGCACAACTTGTCCGTGAGCGCGCTGGTGACCTCGAGGGTGAACTCGTTCTCCTTCATGCGCTGGCGGACTTCCTTGAGCATGACGTGGACGATCTGGCCGATCTCTTCCTTGGTGAGCGGGTGGAAGACGATGATCTCGTCGATGCGGTTGAGGAACTCGGGCCTGAAGGCCTGCTTGAGCTCGTCCATCACGACGTCCTTCATCTTGCGGTAGCGCCCGTCGTCGCCGCCGGTCTGGAAGCCCAGGCTACCGCCCTTCTCCAGCGCGCGCGCGCCGATGTTGGAGGTCAGGATGATGATGGTGTTCTTGAAGTCCACCACCCGGCCCTTGGCGTCGGTCAGACGGCCGTCCTCCAGGATCTGCAGCAGGATGTTGAAGGCGTCGGGGTGGGCCTTCTCGATCTCGTCGAAGAGCACCACCGAGTAGGGCTTGCGGCGCACGGCCTCGGTCAGCTGACCGCCCTCGTTGTACCCGACGTAGCCGGGGGGCGAGCCGATCATCTTGGAGACCGCGTGCTTCTCCATGTACTCGGACATGTCGACCCGGATGAGGTTCTCTTCCTGGCCGAAGAAGAAGCCCGCCAGGGCCTTGGCGAGCTCGGTCTTGCCGACGCCCGTGGGGCCCGAGAAGATGAACGAGCCGATGGGCCGCTTGGGGTTCTTGAGGCCGACGCGCGCCCGGCGCACCGCCCGCGAGATCATGTGGATGGCGTCCTGCTGGCCGATGACCCGCTCGTGGAGGACCTCCTCCATCTTGAGCAGGCGCTCGGTCTCGCCCTCGGTCATCTTGCTGACGGGGATGCCCGTCCAGCTGGCGACGATCTCGGCGATCTCCTCGGTGCCGACCGAGGGCGTGGCCCCCTGGCCCTTGTCGGTGCGCCAGTCGGCCGCGATCTCGCGGATCTTCTCGCGGACCGCCTGCTCCTGGTCGCGGAGCTGAGAGGCCTTCTCGAACTCCTGGGCCCGGATGGCGGCTTCCTTCTCCTTGGTGAACTGGCGAAGCTCCTTCTCGAGCTCCTTGGCGGCCGGCGGCAGGCTGCTGGAGCGCAGGCGCACGCGGCTCGCGGCCTCGTCCATCAGGTCGATGGCCTTGTCCGGCAGGAACCGGTCGGAGATGTAGCGGTCCGAGAACTTCGCGGCCGAGATCAGCGCCTCGTCCGTGATCTGCAGGCGGTGGTGCGCCTCGTAGCGCTCGCGCAGGCCGCGCAGGATCTCGATGGTCTCATCCACCGAGGGTTCGCCGACCATGACCGGCTGGAACCGGCGCTCGAGGGCGGCGTCGCGCTCGATGTGCTTGCGGTACTCGTCGAGGGTGGTGGCGCCGATGCACTGCAGCTCGCCGCGCGCCAGCGCCGGCTTGAGGATGTTGGCGGCGTCCACCGCACCCTCGGCAGCACCCGCGCCGATCAGGGTGTGCAGCTCGTCGATGACCAGGATGATGTTCTGGGCACCGCGGATCTCTTCCATGATCTTCTTGAGGCGCTCTTCGAACTCGCCGCGGTACTTGGTGCCCGCGACCAGCGACCCGATGTCCAGGGTCACGACGCGCTTCTCGGAGAGGATCTCGGGGACCTCGCCGTTGGTGATGCGAAGGGCCAGGCCCTCGGCGATGGCGGTCTTGCCCACGCCGGGCTCGCCGATGAGCACCGGGTTGTTCTTGGTGCGGCGGCCCAGGATCTGGATGACGCGCTCGATCTCCTTCTCGCGGCCGACGACCGGGTCGAGGCGGTGCTCCTCGGCCATCTGGGTGAGGTTGGAGCCGAACTCGTCGAGCGTGGGGGTCTTGGAGCGGTGCTGGCCGGTGCCGGGGGTCGCGGCGCTCTCGCCGAGCATGCGAATGACGTTGGAGCGCACGCGCGAGAGATCGACGCCCAGGTTCTCCAGGACGCGGACCGCCACGCCCTCGCCCTCGCGGATCAGGCCAAGAAGCAGGTGCTCGGTGCCGATGTAGTTGTGACCGAGCTGGCGGGCCTCGTCCCACGACAGCTCAAGGACGCGCTTGGCGCGCGGGGTGAAGGGGATCTCCACCGCCACGAAGCCGGACCCGCGGCCGATGATCTTCTCGACCTCGATGCGCGCGTCCTTCAGGCTGACGCCCATGCTCTTCAGGGTCTTGGCGGCGACACCAGTGCCCTCGCCGATCAACCCAAGGAGGATCTGCTCGGTGCCGACGAAGTTGTGACCCAGGCGCCGGGCTTCTTCCTGCGCCAGCATGATCACCTTGATGGCTTTCTCAGTAAATCTTTCGAACATTTCGCACCTTCTTCAATCCTAACTTGGTGTCGGGTTTTGGTGGCATCTTACCACAGCCTATGACACCCGCCAATGCGCTATTGGAAGCGAAAAAACGCAGTCGTGACAAGTCTTTCAGGCATTTTGCACCTTGAGTCCGTCGCGTCGGCTACTCCCCAAGGTGGTCCTTGAGTCGGGCCTTGATCGAGCGGATTTCGTGCTCGCGCCCTTTCTTCAGCTGCTCCAGCTCTCCAATCCGTAGCTTGATCTCTGCAATTTCGGCCTCCTTCTGCGCCTTGAGCTGATCAAGGTCGTTTTGCAACCGGATGATCCGCTCGACCCCCGCGAGGTTGATTCCGAGCTCCTGGGTCAGCTTCTGGATGTAGATCAGGCGCTCGATGTCGGCCTCGGAGTACAGGCGATTCTTCCCCTGCCGCTTGGGGCTCACGAGCCCCCGCCGCTCGTAAAGGCGGAGCGTCTGGGGGTGCATCTTCACCAACTCCGCAGCCACGCTGATGATGTAGAGCGGCCGGTCTTTCGATGAATGCTCGTAGCCCACATCGGTCCTCCTTCGAATCGAGTTTTCTATTCCCGGAGAGTAGACTTGCCTAACCCATTGTAAAGGCGCTTGCGGTTTGGCATTGAATGTTATGTTAACACGAGGGCCGAATCCCCCGCCCCCGACCCCGCTTCGCCGGGGTCGGCGGCGGGGGATTCGGGTCCTAGTATTTAGTGCGCACGGTGTAGGTCACCTTCGCGGTCTTGTTGGCGGGGACCTGAACGGCGAACTCGACGGTGGTCGCGTCGAGCTTCGAGTAGCCCAAAGACGCCTGGGTGATGTCCCAGTCGCCGCCGAGCTTCTCGGTGGCGAGGATCGTCACGGGATCGTCCTTGCGGTTGCGAAGCTCGATCTCGTAGCTGGATTCGACCGTGCGATCGCCCAGGACCTTGTAGCTCGTCTGCTTGCGCTCGCCCACCAGGTCGAAGGCCTGCCCGGCCTTGAACTTGAGCTTCTCGTCGCGCGGGGTGTGGTCGATGGTGTCCTCGCCGACGAACTGCAGCCGCTTGTCGGCGTCCTGCTGGTAGATGCGCACGATGCCCTTGGGCAGCGGGAGGCCCAGCTTGTCCTGCTTGCTGTTGGTCATCTCCAGGTAGACGTTGACCTTCTGGCTCGTGCGATCGCGGGTCTGCACCCAGATGGGGGCCGAGGGCGCCTCGAACCGGTAGACCTTGCGGGTGGGGATGTCGGCGGCCGAGAGGAGGCTGACCTGCTTGGTCTGGCGGTCCTTGAGGGTGGTCGGGCGGGTGAGCTGGTAGGAGTGGTACTCGAAGAGGGCGCGCTCGGCGAACTGCTCGCTCGGGGCCTCGGCCTTCATCGCCCGTAAGCGGTCCTCCATGTAGCCGCCCTGGGGGCGCACCCGGTTCACGTCGCCCGCGACCAGGGTCAGCTTGGCGTTGTCGTAGGAGGCGCCGCTCTGGTTGTCGAGGGTGACCCAGCCGTTCAGATCGGACTTGACCTGATCCCCCGAGACCACCAGCACGTAGTCGGTGCGCCACGAGAGGCCGCGGGTCAGGTAAGAGGTCTCGGTCTGCTGCTCACCGGTCGCCCGGTCGTTCTGGAGCAGCCACTTGAGGGTGGGGCGGGCGACCAGGTTGTCGGGCACCTGGGGCAGCACGACCTTGCCCGGGGCCTGGAGGTAGATCTTGTCGCCGATCCGGTAGATCTGCCCGTCGTTGGTGCTCAGGAGCGTCGCCTTGTTGACGGTGGTGTCGGTGTGGATCTCGACGTCCTTGCCGATGTACTTCTCGAGCAGCTTCTCGGGGGTCAGCAGGTCGTACTCGTAGTTCTGCTCCAGGACCTTCAGGTCCTGCGGGGCGCTGAGCGATCGCAAGGACACGGTCGTGGGGTCGATCCCCGAGGCCACGTCCGCGTACTGCAGCTCGCGCTGGCCCTTCTCGAGCTTGATGGTTCGCACCTCGCGCACCAGGCCCAGGTTGTCGTTGTAGACGGTCAGGGCCAGCTCTTTGCGGTCCTGGACGGTGCTCTGCTCGGCCCATGCGGGGGCGGCGCCCAGCAGCATGGAAAGGGCGAGCAGGCCCCTGGTCAGTTCGTGTCTCATCTGGCAATACCTCCAAGCAACCGACGAAAGAGGCGGCCCGGAGGTTCCCCTCGGGCCGCCCGCGATGGTGTTTTAATTACTTGACCTTCGAGACCACGTCGGGGAAGGCCTTCTGGGAAGCCGGGATGTCCGCGAAGTCCTTCATGAAGCGCTCTCCTTCTTCCTTGGCCGTGGCGCTGCCGGTCTGGAAGAGGCCGCGGACGTAGGTGCCGCGGATGACCCAGTCCTCCGAGTCCATCTTGACGGCCTTGGCGAGCATCTCGGTGCCCTTCTTGGCGTCGCCGCCGACCATGCCGGGGGCCTCGAGGAAGTAGCGGCCGAGGGCGTAGCGGGCGCGGGGGTTCTCAGGGTCGAGCTCGACGCCCTTCTCGAGCTGCTTGCGCACGCCGAGGCCGTACTTGAGCATCGCCATCAGGCCCTCGCGCTTGGACTTGAGGCCCTGCGCGCCGCCCTGCACCACGTACAGCTCCGAGCGGTACCAGGCCGAGGCGTCCTTGGCGTCGGGGTGCTTCTCGAGCTTCTCGCAGAGGTCCATGGCCTCGTTGTAGCGCTCCAGCATGAGCAGCGCGTGGGCGACCATCACCTGGGCGCCGAAGTCGTTCTCCTTGAGCGCGAGGCACTTCTTGTAGTAGGAGAGCGCTTCTTCATACTCCCCGCGCTTGTCCATCTGGCGGCCCTTGGTCATCAGGCCGTCGAAGTCGCTCGCTGCGATCTGATAGGGAGCGGGGGGCGCGGCGTGGGCTGCCGGGGCCATCGCGGCCAGGCCGAGCATGGTGCCCAAGAGAAGTTTGTGCACGAGGCGTCCTCCTTTGTACAAGAAACGTGACTGCGTTCCGGCCATTTTGCGGCCACCCTCGCCCGATGGCAAGGGGGTTACTTGGCCTCCATCCAGCTGGGCCCGACCGCGAGCTCGACCTTGAGGGGCACGGCGAGCTCGGGATAGGCGCCTTCCATGGTCGCGCGCACCAGGGTGCCGACCGCCTCGATCTCGGCCGTGGGCACCTCGAGCACCAGCTCGTCGTGGACCTGGAGGATCATGCGGGCCGAGAAGCCGCCTTCCTCGAGGGCCCGGTGCAGGCGCACCATGGCGATCTTGATGATGTCGGCGGCCGTCCCCTGGATGGGCGAGTTGACCGAGGTGCGCTCGCCGAAGTCCTTGAGGCGCCGGTCGTTGAGCTCGGGGATGTAGCGGCGACGTCCGAGCAGGGTCTCGGCGTAGCCGCGGCGCTTGACCCTGGCCACCGCCTCGATGGTGTAGTGGCGGATCCGGGGGTAGTGATCCCAGAAGGCGTCGATGAAGGCCTTGGCCTCGCCCATGGGGATGCCGAGCACCTTGGCGAGGCTGAAGGCCCCCTGGCCGTAGATGGTGGCGAAGTTGACGGTCTTGGCCATGCGGCGCTGGTCCTTGGTGACCGCCTCGAGGGGCACCCGGAAGATCTGCGAGGCGGTCAGGGCGTGGATGTCCTCGTCCTTGCGGAAGGCCTCGATGAAGACCGGCTCCTCGGCGATGTGGGCCAAGAGGCGCAGCTCGATCTGGGAGTAGTCGGCCGCCATGATGACCGTGTCCGGCGCCGAGGGCACGAAGGCCCGCCGGATCTCGCGCCCCTCGGCGGTCCGGATGGGGATGTTCTGGAGGTTGGGCTTCTCGGACGAGAGTCGCCCGGTGGCGGCGACCGTCTGGTTGAACGAGGTGTGGATCCGGCCGGTGCGCGCGTTGACGAGCTCGGGCAGGCTGTCGACGTAGGTGCCCTTGAGCTTGGTGAGCTGCCGGAACTCGAGGATCTTGGCGACGACCTCGTGCTGGCTCGACAGCTCTTCGAGCACGCTCGCGTCCGTCGAGGGCTCCTTCTTGGGGGTGCGCTTGAGCACGGGAAGCTGGAGCTTGTCGAACAGGATGACGGCGAGCTGCTTGGGGCTGTTGATGTTGAATTCGGTCCCGGCAAGGGCGTGGATCTCGTGTTCGAGTTCCGCCAGGCGGTTCCCGAAGACGTGCGACAGCTGGGCCAGGTAGCCCTTGTCGACGGTCACCCCGTGCTGCTCCACCTCGGCGAGCACCTCGATGAGGGGCAGCTCCAGGTCGGTGAAGAGGGGGGTGAGCCCACCTTCACGAAGCTTGCTCTCGAGGGTCGCGACCAGCTCGAGGGAGACGGCGGCGTCGGCCGCGGCGTAGGGGGCGGCGCGCTCGATGGACACCTTGGCCATGGTGATGGCCTTGGCTCCGGTGCCGATCAGCTCCGAGATGGGGGTCATGCGGTAGCCGAGCTGGTCCCAGGCCAGGTCCTTCAGGCCGTGGGGGTGATTGGTGTCCACCAGGTAGTCGGCCACCATGGAGTCGAAGCGCAGGCCCTGCACCCGGATGCCGTGACGCGAGAGGACGTTGATGTCGAACTTGGCGTTGTGGGCGGTCTTGGCGCGCGCGGGGTCCTCGAAGAACGGCTTGAGGGCGCCGGTCACCGCCTCCAGGGGCAACTGCTCGCCTTCCAGGTGGCCGACCGGCAGGTAGTAGCTCTCGGCCTCGGTGGCGATCGCCGAACCGAAGGCCAGCGAGATGCCGACCAGGTTCGCCGAGAGCGCATCCAGGCTGTCGGTCTCGGTGTCGAAGGCGACCAGCGCCTGGTGCGCCAGGGCCGTGACCAGCGCCTCGAGCTGCTCGGGCCGGGTCACGACCGTGAGCTTGAGGTCGAGCGCGCGCTCCTGGGTCTCGACGGCCACTGCCGCGCCCATGTCCGCGGCCCGCTCGCCGCCCGTGAAGTCGGCGAGGATCTTGGGCAGGTCGCGCACGATGGACTTGAACTCGAGCTCGGTCAGGCACTGGATGAGGACCGAGAGGTCCGGCAGCCGCATCTCGCAGTGCTCCCAGTCGAAGCCCTCGATGGGGACCCGGGTGTCGATGGTCGCCAGGCGCAGGCTCTGGCGCGCCGCCTCGACGTTCTCGGCGAGCTTCGCTCGCAGCTTGGCGTTGTCGAGCTTGTCCAGGTTCGAAAGAAGGTTCTCGACCGTCTCGAACTCGGCCAGGAGCTTCTTGGCGGTCTTGTCGCCGATGCCCTGGACCCCCTTGATGTTGTCCGAGGAATCCCCCGCCAGGCCCTTGTACTCGATGATCTGGAAGGGCCTGAGGCCGTCGAACTCCGAAGCGACCTTGGCCTCGTCCACCCGGATCAGCTCGGAGCCGCTCTTGGCCCACAGCACGTTGATGTGCGCGTCGACCAGCTGGAAGGCGTCGCGATCGCCGGTGACGATGAGCACCTCGTACCCCTTGCCGGCGGCGGCCTTGGCGATGGTGCCGATCACGTCGTCGGCCTCGTAGCCGTCGAGCTCGTAGATGGGCAGGTCGAAGGCCCGGACCACCCGGCGGATCACGTCCATCTGGACGATCAGATCGTCCGGCATGGGCTTGCGGTGGGCCTTGTAGTCCTCGGACTCCTGGTGACGGAAGGTCTTGGCCTTGCGGTCGAAGGCCACGGCCATCAGGTCGGGCTTGTGCTTGGCGATCACGTCGAGGATGGTCTTGGTGAAGCCGTAGACCGCCCAGGTGGGCACCCCCTCGCGCGTGGCGAGGCCCATGCGCATCAGGGCGAAGTGGGCCCGGTACGCGATGGCATGGCCGTCGATGAGCACCAGGCGGCGGCGCTGGCCCTCGCTCTTTGCGGTGGCGGCGACGGCGAGCGGGGTTGCGGTCATTGTTCCTCCGATGGGTCGTTTGCCGACAGCGAAAGGGCGCGCTGGTAGGCGTCCCGCTTGGGGACGCCCAGCTCCTTGGCGATCTGCTTGCTTGCGTCTTGCTTGCTCATCCCCTGGCCGAGCAGGGCCAGGAGGCGCGAATCCATGTCGGGCGCGGCGTGAGGCTGCTCCTCGTCCGGGCAGCCGCCCACCACGAGGGTGATCTCGCCGCGGGGGGCATGGGCGCTGAAGTGGGCGATCGCCGATTCGAGCGTCCCGCGCACGACCTCCTCGAAGGCCTTGGTCAGCTCGCGGGCGACCGCGACCGGGCGCGCGGGACCGAAGGCCTCGGCCATGTCGGTGAGGGTGTCGAGCAGGCGATGGGGCCCCTCGTAGAAGACCAGGGTGCGCGGCTCGGCCACCAGGGTGCGGAGCATGCGGCGGCGCTGCTTGCCCTCGCGGGGCAAGAAGCCCTCGAACACCCAGCGCGCGGTGGGCAGCCCCGACACCACCAGGCCCGCGACGGCGGCCACCGGGCCGGGGATGGGCACCACCGGGATGCCCTCGCGGATGGCCGCCTGGATCACCGCCTCGCCCGGATCGGAGATGCCCGGCATCCCTGCGTCGGAGACGAGCGCGACGTTCTGGCCCGCCTTGAGGCGCGCGACGAGGCGCGGGGCCTGGCCCGCCTCGTTGTGCTCGTGGTAGCTCAGCGTCTGGGTCGTGATGGCGAAGCGCGTCAGGAGCTTCGCGACCTGGCGGGTGTCCTCGGCCGCGATCACGTCCGCGTCCCTCAGGGTGTCGAGCATGCGGACGCTCACGTCCGACAGGTTCCCGATGGGAGTGCCGCAGACGTAGAGTGTGCCGGTCGTAACGTTGTCGGTGGGCGTCATTCCCTGATTCTATCATTTTCCCGCGGGCTTCATGCGCTCGGTAGTTTTCGCGCTCGCGCTATCGGGAATTGCATGATGCAATGGAAGCGGCCGTGCGCAAGTCGCCAAGGGCAGGAGGATGAATGAGTTACAAGGGCGAGATTCTACTGGATGCCGGAACCAACGAGCTCGAGGTCGTCGAGTTCATGTTGAGCAGCCCGACCGCGAGCGACGCGCTCGCCATGGGCTACTTCGGCATCAACGTCGCAAAAGTCAAGGAAATCGTGACCATGCCCGAGCCGCTCGGGATCCCCATGACCCACCCGGCGATCGCCGGGGCCATGAGCCTGCGCGGCCAGGTGATCACCCTGATCGACCTCGCCAAGTGGCTGGGCTTGCCCTCTGACATCACCAAGAAGACGCGCGTGATCGTCACCGAGTTCAACGGGGCCGTGACCGGCTTCATCGTCTCGAGCGTGTCGCGCATCCACCGCATCTCCTGGGGCCAGGTGGTTCCCCCGCCCGCGGCGGCCACCATGGGAATGAGCGACTGCCTGACGGCCGTGGTCAAGCTGGAGGAGCGGGTGCTGCTCCTGCTCGACTTCGAGGCCATCCTCGCGGACCTCAACCCGAACATCAGCCTCAGCGCGCGGGCGAGCAACATCAAGAGCGAGGAGAAGCGCGCGGATCGCAGGATCCTGGTGGCCGAGGATTCGGGCGCGATCCGGCGGATCATCGTCAACACCCTCACCGCCGCGGGCTTCCAGGTCACCGCCTGCGAGAACGGGGAGGAGGCCTGGAACTGGCTGAGCGAGCGATCGCAGGCGGGCGAGTCCCTGCCCGATCTGGTCATCTCGGACATCGAGATGCCCCAGATCGACGGGCTCCACCTGCTGTCGCGCATCAAGTCCACCGACACCCTCAAGCACCTGCCGGTCATCATGTTCTCGTCGCTCGGCAACGAGTCGAACCGGGACAAGGCGATCAAGCTGGGGGCCAGGGACCTCATCCTCAAGCCGGACCTGCCGCACCTGGTGGATCTGGTGGACGCCACCCTGCTCGAGCTCGCCTCGCTCTGAGGTCCGCTCCCGTCGCGCCGGCCCCCTTCCGGGGGCCGGCTATTTTTTCGCAAGTTTCAGCGGGATTTTACGATAAGATAACCAAAGCACAACCATGGGCGATCGATCGTGCGAGCGCCAGAGGAGAGGGGCCATGAGGCGCAGGACGTTAGGCTGGTTATTTGGGGCGACCATGTGCCTGGCGGCATGCGGGACGACCCAGGACCTCTATCCGGTCGTTCCGGACGAGCCCTACCCGAGCGACGTCTACACCTTCCCGAGCGACGACACCTACGCCCCTGACGCCACCGCGAGCGCCACGCCGGCGCCGGTGGAGGGCGAATCCCCGACCGGCAACGGCATCGCCCTGCCCAACGACTTCTTCCGCTACGTGGGCGAGCGCTACCTGCAGGCCTGGCTGTATCGCCCCCGGGCGGTGGCGGCCTTCGGCAACGACGTGCTGGTGGCGGACGGCGATCGCACGGACCCCATGGGAGCCTACGGCGCGCTTTTCCGCTTCGACGCGGCCGGCTCGGACGCGGCCACCCCCGTCGGCGCCCCGTACGCTGGCCTGAACGCCACGGGCGGCCGTCTGGCGCGGAGCGTCAAGGGCCTGGCGGTGACCCTCCAGGTGGTCTACGCGCTCGACGACAACGGCGTCTACGGCTTCATGCGGGATTCCCACGCCGCCGTGAACCTGGGGGCGCCCTACGCGAGCACCGGCAGGGACGTCGCGGCCTCGAGCGACACGGTCTACGTGGCCCGCGACGCTCAGATCAGCGCCTACACCGTCGCGCGCTTCCTTCCGGTCGCGTCCTCGAGCGTGAACGTGGCGGCGCGCGGGCTCGGGACCGATGCGACCGGCCGCCTCTACGCGGCCACCTCGGCCGGGATCGTGCGCTACGAGGAGGGCAGGGAAGCCCTGGTCTTCGACGGCAAGGGCAGCGACGGCAAGGGGCCCGGCTTCGAGGCGGTGCGGGACGTGGCCGTGGACCCGCGCAACGGTGAAATCTACGCGCTGGACGCGCAGGCCGTCCTGCGCTTCGACTCCTCGGGGCGCTTCCTGAGCCGCTTCGGGACCACCCTGATCCAGGGCGGGGCGAGCATCGCCGTGACCCAGAGCGGCGGGGTCTTCGTGGTGGACACGACGGCCAACAAAGTTCTTCAGTTCAAGCCAAGCCCCTGAGGCACCCCAGCGGGTGCCCGCCCGAACGGGATTTCGGGCCCCGGGGATGCATGGCCTTCGCGATTCGGGAAGGCTTGCATCCCCTTTCCTTTTTGTCTCTCGTTCGTTAAGATATTGTCAATAAGATGTTCGACAGGTGTAGGGAGGTCCGCGGGGGGGAATAATTACAGCGGCGAGACCCTCGGAAAACCAAGGTGAATCCTTGGTTAGCGGGGGCCGTTGAGGGGAGGTGGTCGCCAATGCAGGTGCTCGTGTTGAGCAGCAATTATCAGCCACTCTATACCTGCGGGATCGAGAAGGCCATCACCCTGGTCTACCTAGGCAAGGCGGTGTCGGTCCAGGATTCCGAGCAGGTGCTGCGCTCGCCTTCCACCACGGTCAAGGTCCCGACCGCCATCCGGCTATTGGTCAAGGCGGTGGTCCAGAAGTACTACGAGACCCTGCGCCCCACCCGGCAAGCGGTTTTCAAGCGCGACAAGCACCTCTGCCAGTACTGCGGCAGCCGCGGGGACCTCACCATCGACCACGTCCACCCCAAGTCCCGCGGGGGGGACGACTCCTGGGAGAACCTGGTCGCGGCCTGCCAGCGCTGCAACAACCGCAAGGGCGATCGCCGCCCCGAGGAGGCCAACATGCCGCTCGCGACGGTCCCGCGCGCCCCGCGGACGATCGAGATCGCCTCGGAGCTCTGGTCCAAGCTGATGGGATGGTAAGAGCGTCTAAAAAACTGTTCCTTCGAGCCGCCCACGGCGGCCAACGTCCGTAACATGCCTGGTATTGTTGGATGCTCTGTGAGAAGAGGGCCGGTCAAACGACCGGCCCTCTTCTTGTCGTTTAGTCCTAGTCGGCGAGCCAGAGCGCCACGTCCATGGCGTGGTAGGTCAGGATCAGGTCCGCGCCGGCGCGCTTGAAGCCCACCATGGTCTCCATGACGACCTTCTTCTCGTCGATCCAGCCCTGGCGCGCGGCCGCCTTGACCATGGCGTACTCGCCCGAGACGTTGTAGCAGGCCACGGGGCGATCGGTCGCCTGCTTGACCCGCAGGATGACGTCCATGTAGGCGAGGGCCGGCTTGACCATCACGATGTCCGCGCCCTCGGCCACGTCCAGGGCGGCCTCCTTGAGGGCCTCTCGGGAGTTGGCCGGGTCCATCTGGTAGCTGCGGCGATCGCCGAACTGGGGCGCCGAGTCGGCCACGTCCCGGAAGGGGCCGTAGTAGGCCGAGGCGTACTTGACCGAGTAGGCCATGATGGGGACGTTCGAGAAGCCTGCCGCGTCGAGCGCGTCGCGCATGACTCCCACCCGCCCGTCCATCATGTCGGAAGGAGCGACCATGTCGGCGCCCGCCTGGGCGTGGCTGACGGCGGTCTTGGCCAGGAGCGAGAGGGTCGGGTCGTTGAGCAGCTCCTCGCCGTGGATCACGCCGCAGTGGCCGTGCGAGGTGTACTCGCAAAGGCACACGTCGGTGATGACCATCAGCCCGGGGACCGCCGCCTTGACGGCGCGCACCGCCTCCTGGACGATGCCGTTCGGGTCGTAGGCTCCCGTGCCGACCTGGTCCTTCTCGGGGGGCAGCCCGAAGAGGATGATCCCGCCCAGGCCCGCATCGTGGGCGCGCTTCGCGTCCTCGACGACCTCGTCCACCGAGCACTGGAAGACCCCCGGCATGGAGCCGACCTCCCGCCGGATGCCGGTGCCGGGCACCGCGAAGAGAGGCCAGATCAGGTCGCTCGCGTGGACGCGGTGCTCGCGCACCATGCGCCGCATGGCCTCGGTGGCGCGAAGCCGGCGCGGGCGGAAGCGAGGGATAGAGACGCTGACGAGGTCCTGCACGAAGGGGCTCCTATTCGACGGTCACGGACTTGGCGAGGTTGCGGGGCTGGTCCACGTCGCAGCCGCGCAGGCGAGCGATGTGGTAGGCCAGGAGCTGAAGGGGCACCACGTTGAGCAGCGGCGAGAGGGCCTCGCGAATGGCCGGCACGTAGATCACGCGGTCCACGTGCTCGGTGATGCCGATGTCGCCCTCGGTGGCGATCGCGATCACCACCCCGTTGCGCGCCTTGACCTCCTGCAGGTTGCTCACGACCTTGTCGTAGGTGGCCCCCGCGGTCGCGATCGCCACCGTCGGCATGTTCTCGTCGATCAGGGCGATGGGGCCGTGCTTCATCTCGCCGGCGGCGTAGGCCTCGGCGTGGATGTAGCTGATCTCCTTGAGCTTGAGGGCCCCCTCCATGGCGGTGGGGAAGTTGAAGCCGCGGCCGAGGAAAAGGAAGTCGCGGCAGGCCGCGAAGGACTGGGCCACGTCCTGGATGGCCTCGGTCCGCTCGAGCATGGCGGTGATGAGCCCCGGGACGGTCTTGAGATCCTTGAGGACCTCGCCGACCTGCACGTTGGTCAGCTTGCCGCGCACCTGGCCCAGGTGCAGCGCGAGCAGGGTGAAGGCGGCGACCATGGCGGTGTAGGCCTTGGTCGAGGCCACCCCGATCTCGGGGCCGGCGTGGATGTAGAGGGTGCCGTCCACCTCGCGGGCGATCGAGGATCCCTTGACGTTGAGGATGCCGAGGGTCTTGGCGCCGCGGCGCTTGGCCTCGCGCAGGGCCGCCAGGGTGTCGGCGGTCTCGCCGGACTGGCTGACGACGATGACCAGGGTCTTGGCGTCGATCACCGGGTTGCGGTAGCGGAACTCGGAGGCGAAGTCGCACTCGACCGGAAGGCGCGTGAACTCCTCGATCAGGTACTTGCCGACGTTGCCCGAGTAGAGGGCCGTGCCGCAGGCGATGACCATCACGCGGTCGAAGGACCGGATCTGATCGTCGCTCAGGCCGATCTCGTCCAGGTAGAGCTTGCCCTCGCGGTCGTCGAAGCGGCCGCCCAGGGTGTTGGTGAGGGTGGTGGGCTGGTCGTGGATCTCCTTGAGCATGAAGTGCTCGAAGCCGGCCTTCTCGGCGGCGACCAGGTTCCAGTCGATCCGGGTGATCTCCTTGGTCTTGGGGCGAAGGTTGGCGTCGTAGACCTCGATGGCCTCGCGGGTCACCACGCACAGCTCGCCGTCCTCGAGGTAGATGATGTCGCGGGTGTGGCTCAGGATGGCCGCCGCGTCCGAGGCCAGGAAGTTCTCGTCCTGGCCGACGCCGGCCAGCAAGGGCGCGCCGTGCTTGAGGGCGACGATCTTGCCCGGCTCGTCCCGGTGGAGGATCGCGGTGGCGAAGGTGCCGACCAGGCGGGTGTAGGCCTTGTGGACCGCCGCCACCAGGTCGCCCTCGTAGTAGGAGGAGATCAGGTGGGCCATGACCTCGGTGTCGGTGTCGGAGTTGAAGGCGTGGCCGGCCTCGAGGAGCTCGTTCTTGAGCTCCATGTAGTTCTCGATGATGCCGTTGTGGACCACCACGAGCTTGCCCGTGCCGTCGGTATGGGGGTGGGCGTTGTAGGTGGTGGGGCGGCCGTGGGTGGCCCAGCGGGTGTGGCCGATGCCGAGCGGGCCCGGGGCGGGCTGATCGCGCAGCTGGGCCTCGAGGTTGCGAAGCTTGCCGACCTCGCGGCGCAGGGCGAGGGTGCCCTCGTGGACCACCGCGATGCCCGCCGAGTCGTACCCGCGGTACTCGAGGCGCCGCAGGCCCTCGATCAGAACGTCAGACGCTTCCTGGAAGCCGATGTAGCCGACAATGCCGCACATTGCTGATTCTTACCCATTCCTTGATAACAGCTTCGGAGGCGATCCTCCACCCAACCGACCCAAAAATTCTACACGAGGCGCCCCCGGTGGGCAACGCCGCCCGCTCCCGTCCCGGTCCCCTTCGGGCGGGGGGACGGGCGATCTTCAACCTTGCTTTACTTCTTCTTAATTTAAGATTAATATTGCCTTCATCGAGGCGCTCGATGGGGAGCGCTGCCGACCAGAGGAGACGCCCATGCAGCTGAGGTCCTTTCCGGTGCTCGATCGTCCCGCGGCCATGCCCGCCGAGCGCGAGGCCGCGCTCCCGGCACGAGAGGCGCCGTCGTGGGTGAAGGTGCTCAAGCTGGTGCAGCCGTACCGGGGGCTGACGTCGATGGTCGCGCTCGCCTGCGGGGCGGCCATGGCCGGCGGGGATCTGCTCTCGCCCCATCGCCTGCCGACCCTCGCCATCGCGATGATCCTGGTCGGCCCGCTGCTCAACGGGGCGGGGCACGCCATCAACGCCTACTTCGATCGCCACCTCCCTGGCTTCGCCGAGCGCCGCCTCGAGGCCCCTACGCGCCTGACCTCGGACGGCATCGTCGCCACCATCGGCATCCTCTGCCTCCTTTCACTTGTTCTCGCCCACCAGCTGGGGGCCTTCGCCTTCAACGTCACGGGCCTGACCCTCGCGATCCACTTCGCCCTCAACGCGCCCCCCCTCAGCCTGAGGCGCCAGAGCTGGTGGAACGGCCTGTTCTTCGGTATCGTCTCGGTCGCCGGCCCCTGGGTGCTCGGAGTTACCCTGGAAGGGAGCGTCACCCAGAGCGCGGTGGAGCTCGCCGCCATCTTCTCGTTCGGGGCCGTCGGCCTTCACCTGCTGGACACCCTTCACCAGGGCGAGGGGGAGCGCCGCGCCGGCCTCCAGACCCTGGCCGCGGTGTTCGGGCCCGAGGTGGGCGCCGGCATCGCCGCCCTGATCATCAACACCAGCTTGCTCGGGGCCGCCATCGCCTGCGCGGGCGCCCAGGTCATGCACGCCGCGCTGGGGATCGCGCTGACCATGCTGGCGCAAGTCACCCTTCAGTTCGTCGGTTTCCGCCAGAGCGCGGGCAAGCGCGAGGCCTTCGCCGTGATGAGCTTCGTGCTGTACATGGGGGCCATGGCCCTTGCCGCATCCGCCCTGGGGCAACAGGTCCTCGAGCTCTGATTTTTCGTGTTACGCATTGTGAAGCACCGACTCCGAGGGGTCGGTGCTTTTCTCCGTTTCTTGGCCTTGGGTTTACACGGACTTAATTTTGAGTTAATATAAGTTCACCAATTATCCGACCGAGTGAGGCGCAGTTCATAAACTGTTGGCTTCGGGTCGGTGAAAGGGGGAACAACCTTGAACGCTACGCTGGAGGATACGTCGCTCCAACTCCCGCGGGTCGCCCTGCCCCGCACCACCCTTGCCGCCTGGGTCTTGCTGCTGTGCGCGGGATCCGGCTGGGTGATCGGGTCGAGTCCGTCGACCCTTTCTGCACCCCTTGTCGCCAAGCGACAGCCGGTGGAGGCGCAGCCGGCAAGCGCCGTGAGGCCCGCGCCGACGTCGCGCGGTCCACGGCAGTCGCGCCCCGTCCTGCCGACGGCGGACGGCCCGAGCTACCCCTACTACAAGCAGATCCAGGCGGTCGCCAAGAAGCACCGCGTCGCCCCCGAGCTCATCGCCGGCATCGTGCGGATCGAGAGCAACTTCGATCGCTACTGCGTCAGCCCGGTGGGGGCGGTGGGTCTGATGCAGCTGATGCCCTCCACCGCGCGGGGCGTGGCGCGGTCCATGGGCCTGAGCCACTACGACCTGTACGACCCCGAGACGAACCTCGAGCTCGGCACCCGGTACATGACCATGCTGCTCAGCGAGTTCGACGGGCACATCCCCACCGCCCTGAGCTTCTACAACGCGGGCCGTCGAGGGATCGTCAGCCGCGGCGTCTACCGCAACCGCCGCTACATCCGGATCGTGATGGACAACTACTGGGACTACGTCCGCAACCAGCCCGAGGCGATCGCCGGGCGCAGGTTCTAGGGCGTCACGTCGCCCGGGTGCCTGCGATCGAGAGCAGGTTGTGCACGTCGATGACGCTCGGCACGTCGTAGGCGAGCTCGGCTGCTAGCCGCTTGAAGTCCTTGCCCTCGACCTGGCCGCTGAGCGTGACGACCCCGTTCAGCACCGTCACGCTCAGCTTGTCGAGCGCGATCGCGCCCTGGCCCGCGATGGCCTCGCGCACCTGCTGGGCGATCTCCTCGTCGGTCCGGAAGTCGAGCCGATCGGCGCGGTTGTCCACCCCGTCGATGTAGCTGGCGGCCGCGGTGAAGCTGCCGCATGTCGGGCAGAAGCCGTGCTTGATCATCTCGCCCCCTCCTGTACCTCGGCGCGCCGTGGATCGTATCAAGGGGAAGCGCCGAGGCCAACAGGGGGGCGGGACTCCCAGGGCGATCGTCGCCTGAAGGCGCGAGGCGCCCGGCCATCGGCCGGGCGCCTCGCGCGATTCCGCCTTGGAGAGGAGGGCTAGTGGTGAGTGACGGTCACTTCCGTCTGGCTGGAGACGCCGAACTCGAGCTCCAGGTAGGTCATCATGCAGGCGACGGCCTCTTCGCGAGAGGCGGCCTTGAAGCAGTGGTTGAGGACCACGTCCGCATCGTACGACACCGAAATCCAGTAGCTCTGCATCTTGGCACTCCTTCCAGGTCGCCTCGCGCCGGGGCGCTGCTCGGGCGTCTACCCACCCGATCCTTATCGCGCCCGGCGTACCGACCTGACTTATCCCCGGATTAACCTGGCGTAAAGCTTAGGCGAAGCCGGAGAGGCTCGACGGTTTACAGGGCGCCGCCTTGCCGCTAGTGTTTGGTTGGGAGGGGACGCCCCCTTCGAAAGGAGCGCCATGATCACCGACGACGAGATCCACCGCATCAACCACCTGGCCCGCAAGGCCAAGGCCGAAGGCCTGAGCGAGGAAGAGCGGGCCGAGCAGCATGCGCTGCGCATGCGCTACGTGGCGGCGGTCAAGCGGAGCCTGAGGGGTCACCTGGACCACATCCGGCCCGAGATGGCGCAAAGCGAGCAAGCGCCGCCTGCCTAGCCTCGGCGGGTGTGCTAAGATACCCGCGACCCTGAAGCGCATCAGGGCGTATGGTCGCCGGGAGAGCCTTTCGAGAGGGGTGCCGCCATGCAGGCAGTCGCACATTTCAGGGAGAAGCTCGAAGCGGAGCGGGAGCGTCTGAGGCGCCAGTTCACCTGGGTGTCCGAGGAGGCGACCGGCCTGGAGCGCTCGGTCCAGGACGCCATGCCCGACTCCGGGGACGAGGAGATCGCGGACTCGGCCACCAACACCTACACCCAGGAGCTCGACGCCGCCCTGGCGCGCAGGGCCCTTGATCGCCTCAGCGCCGTGGAGGCCGCCCTGCAGCGGATCCAGGTCGGCCAGTACGGGGCCTGCGTCCATTGCGGCAAGCAAATCGCCGAGGGTCGCCTCGAGACCTTGCCCTGGGCCCCCTACTGCATGACCTGCGCCCAGGAGCTGGAGGTGCTCGACTGAAAGCCTGCGCGTAGCGTCAGGGGGGGCATCGGTGCTATGATCGGGGCTTCAAGCCCTCGTACGACGTCATTTCGATCCCCTTGATGGAGGTTTTTCCTTGCTACGCGCCGGTATCGTCGGCCTTCCGAACGTCGGGAAGTCGACCCTCTTCAACGCCCTGACTCGCGCCGGAGCCATGGCGGCCAACTATCCGTTCTGCACCATCGACCCCAACGTCGGCATCGTCACGGTCCCCGACGAGCGCCTGGGCGTGCTGCAGGGCATCGTCAAGACCACGACCGTCATCCCGACCGCCATCGAGTTCGTGGACATCGCGGGGCTGGTGCGCGGCGCGAGCAAGGGCGAGGGTCTCGGCAACCAGTTCCTCGCCCACATCCGCGAGGTGGACGCCATCGTGCACGTGGTGCGCTGCTTCGAGGACGACAACATCACCCACGTGGACGGGGGGGTCGATCCCATCCGGGACATCGAGACCATCAACCTGGAGCTCGCGCTCGCGGATCTGGCCACCGTTGAGAAGATGCTGGATCGCAACCGCAAGATGGCCAAGACCGGCAACAAGGAAGCCCAGGCGATCATGGACGTGCTCGAGCCGATCCGGCTGGTGCTCGACCAGGGCAAGTGGGCCCGCACCGTCGAGCTCACGGACGAGCAGCAGGCGACCCTCAGGACCATCCCGCTCCTGACCAGCAAGCCCGTCATCTTCGCCGCGAACGTGGCCGAGGGCGACCTGGCCAACGCCGACGCGCTGCCCCTGGTCCAGAAGGTCAAGGAGTACGCCAAGGCCGAGAACGCCGAGTGCGTCAGCATCTCGGCCCAGATCGAGGCGGAGCTCTCGACCCTCAGCCCCGAGGAGGCCGCCGAGTACCTCGCGGACCTGGGCGTCAGCGAGTCGGGGCTCAGCAAGCTCATCAGCTCGACCTACCGGATCCTCGACCTCATCACCTACTTCACCGCGGGCGTCAAGGAGGTCCGCGCATGGACCATCACCAAGGGCACTCTCGCCCCCGGGGCCGCGGGCGTCATCCACTCCGACTTCGAGCGCGGCTTCATCCGCGCCGAGGTGACGGCCTACGGTGATCTCGTCACCGTCGGATCCGAGTCGGCCGCCAAGGAGAAGGGTCTCCTGCGCCTCGAGGGCAAGGCCTACGAGGTCAAGGACGGCGACGTGATGCATTTCCGCTTCAACGTGTAAGAGGGACGTATGGGACGCAAGTGGGAGAACATCAAACGCTCTAAGGGCAAGCTGGACTCGGCCCGCAGCACGGTTTTTGCCCGGATCTCGCGCGAGATCATCGTCGCGGCGCGCCAGGGCGGGGGGGACCCGGCTGGCAACTTCCGCCTGCGCCAGGCGATCGAGCGGGCGAAGGTGTCCGGCTTGCCGAACGACAACATCGCGCGGGCAATCCGGAAGGGCACGGGAGAGGACGCCTCGGAGGTCCTCGATGAGATCACTTACGAGGGCTACGGCCCGGGCGGCGTGGCCGTGATCGTGGAGGCCATGACCGAGAACCGCAACCGCACCGCAGCCGACGTCCGCGCGGCGTTCAACAAGGCGGGCGGGAACATGGGCGAGATCGGTTGCGTGGGCTGGATGTTCCGCCGCGTCGGCGTGGTGGTGGTTCCGAACGAGGATGGGACGCGTTCCGAGGAGGACCTTCTCCTCCTGGCCGCCGATGCCGGCGCCGAGGACCTCCGGACGGAGGACGGCGAGATCGTCATCGAATGTCCCCCTGAGGCCCTCGAAGCGGTCACGGAGGCTCTCAGCGCTGCCAAAGTCACCATCGCCAGCGCTGACGTCTCCCTTGTCCCCACCAACAGCGTCATCGTCGAGGACCACGACATCGCCAAGAAGCTTGTCAAGCTTATGAACGCCCTGGACGACCTGGCGGATGTTCAGAACGTGACAACAAACTTTGATCTTCCGGAAGAGTTGATGGCGGAGCTCGCGCACGCATAGCACCTCGCCGTCTCTGGCCCTCGGATGTCGAGGGCAATTGCACCCATTCCACAATGGTCTAGCCACACCGCCAGGTGTGGCTATTCTTTCCTTCAGTCGGATTCAGCGTCTAACATGAGGGATCTCACCCCTTCTACGCCCCCCGGGTATCAGGTGGTAACATGGGCCTCTGGAAGGATTGCTTGATGCCACGTGAGTTTCTGCTATCAAACAAATCGAGCATCCGACTCCACGCGATCCTCGAACAGTCGCTGAGTGAGACGGGGGCTCTTGGAGCCACCCTTGCCCTGCTGGTTGATGGCAATGTCATGTTCAGGGCGGGGCTTGGCGGGCTGGCAGACCAACCCGACGCCAAGTTCTATGCCTACAGCGTCACCAAGTCGGTCTTGGCCGCGCTCGTGCTGCAATTAGCAGAAGCGGGCCGCCTCGATCTCGAGCGCCCCATCCGCACCTGGCTTCCCGAAGTACAGGTCCGAACCCCCATTACCTTGCGCCAGTTGCTCAACCATACAGGTGGAATGCCGGATTACGGCGGGATATCGAGCTACCAACAGGCGGTTCGGAGATCACCGGAGACGGCCTGGAAGCCGAGCCGTTACATGGAGTTGCTTTCGGATGCAACGCTCTTGTTTGCGCCGGGGCAGGGCTGGAGCTATTCGAACCTCGGATACATGCTCATCAGCCGGGTCATCGAGGCGGTTGGCGGCCTTACCCCTGACGAGAGCCTGGCTTCCCGGATCGCTGCTCCCCTCGGCCTGACCGAGACGCGATTTGTTTCTAGCCGTGCCGATGCCATGGACTTGACCCCCGGGTTTGAGGGAAGCCCCGGCCGAGAGAACATCATCGCTCGCTACGATCCAGGCTGGGTAGCCCACGGGGTTGTTCGCTCGACCGCCCTGGAGCTTGCCAGGCTCATGGAGGGAGTGACAGGTGGTCGCTTCCTGGGTGAATTTTGGCTGGGGCAGATGCTCTCAGCGGTCCCAGTTCCAGGGGCGATTTCCATGGGACGAGACCCTGGCTATGGGCTCGGTCTGATGGCCGAGACCATGCCATTTGGCCGGGTCGTCGGTCACAACGGGGAAGGACCGGGATATTCGGTTGCGTGTTGGTCCTTGACCGCAGGGGGGCATCGGCTCGTAGGCGCTTGTCTGGTCAACCAATCGATTCCAAATGCTGCCCAGACCCTGCTCTTCAGGGCGTTTTCCGCCGTCCTGGGGGCCTAGTGCGACCGGGCGCCGTGTGTGATAGCGCCCACTCGAAGGCTTGAACGGCGTGAGAGTGCGTCGTCATGTATTTTTGATTCAACGTCTAAGCGCAACGAATCACACCAAGCAGCTCCCGGGATTTCCTGGGGGCCGCTCTTCGTTTGTTGTTTGATCCCGAGCATCCAGGAGGAGCTGTCGAGGGCCATGGCTGGCGCGGATCGTGGCTACGCCTTCTCGCGGCTCCGTTCGAGGCCGTCGAGGATGAGATCGAGCCCGAACATGAACTCATTGGCATAGGCGTAGCCGGGCTGCAGGACGTGTCCCAAGGCAAATTCGGTGAGGTGGGGGTACGCGCCGGCGGGCATGTGATCGAAGAAGGCCGCCAATTCTGCCTCAGGCACCTTCGTGGTGTCGAACGGTAAGCTCAGCTCTTGCAGCGCAAAGCCATAGAGGTAGGTGTCGATGGCCGAATACGCATGCGCGGTCATCTCCAGGGAGAAGCCAGCCTTTCGAAGAATCCCCAGGACCGCGTCGTGGTGACGGAACGTAGCGGGGCCCGGCTGGCGTCGCGACTCCATGAGCCCGATGGCCCAGGGGTGTCGCAAGAGCGCGGCACGGGCCGAGGTGGCCCGCTGGCGCATGGCCGTCCTCCAGTCTTGCTCCTCGGTGGGTAGGTCGATCTCGCTGAACACGACGTCGACCATGCCATCGAGGATCTCTTCCTTGTTGGCCACGTGGTAGTACAGCGACATGGCCTCCACCCCGAGCTGCTCCGCGAGTTTGCGCATCGAGAGCGAAGCGACGCCTTTCTCGTCGGCAAGTCGCACGGCTGTGCGCATGACCCGCTCCTTGTTCAAAGGGATGCGGGGCTCGGAGCCTGGATCAGTCTCTGCGGCCATGAATCTCCTCTTGGTTCCGAAGGGAATCCTATCTTGACATCTTACACTGTAAGACCTAGTCTTACAGTGTAAGGTCGTCCGATGGGGCGGGGCCGATCCCACTGTCGGGGGGCTCTCAGCGCGCGAGCGAGGAAGGGGACAGCACCATGAAGGCCGCCGTTTACCGTCAATATGGTTCTCCGGAAGTGGTGCGCATCGAGGAGGTGGCCAAGCCCGAGCCGAAGGACGACGAGGTCTTGATCAGGGTCAAGGCCAGCACCGTGTCGTCTGGAGACTGGAGAGCGCGCAGCCTCAAAATGCCGGCCGGGTTCGGCCTTTTCGCGCGCCCGGTGTTCGGGATCTTCGGGCCGCGCCAGCCGATCCTCGGCACCGAGCTCGCCGGCGAGATCGAGGCGGTCGGCAAGGCCGTCACGAAGTTCAAGGTCGGCGACGCCGTGTTCGCGTCCTCCGGCTTCGGCATGGGCTGCCACGCTGAATACCGGACCATGCCCGAAGACGGGCCGCTCGTCCCCATTCCTGCCGGTGCGAGCTTCGAGGAAGCGGCGGCGATCTCGTTCGGCGGCAACACGGCGCTCTACTATCTGCGCGACCTCGGGACGATCGCGGCAGGCGACGAGGTCCTCATCATCGGGGCGTCCGGTGCCGTGGGCAGCGCCTCGGTGCAACTCGCCAAGCACTTCGGCGCCAGGGTCACCGCGGTGACGAGCACTCCCAACGTCGAGCGGGTGAAGACACTCGGAGCCGATCGCGTCATCGACTACACGACAACCAGCTTCCTGGACGACGGCAAGCAGTACGACCTCGTCTTCGACACCGTCGGGAGCATCGAGTATGCCTCCTGCCGCGCCGCGTTGAAGGAAGAAGGACGTCTCCTTCTCTGCGGTGCGAGCTTGCCCCAGATGCTCAAATCCATGTGGGATGCGAAGTCGAGCAAGCAGAAAGTCTTCGCGGGAGCGGCCTCGGAGCGCGTGGAGAACCTCCGTTACCTCAAGGATCTGGTCGAATCGGGCCAGTACCGGCCACTGATTGACCGTTCCTATCCCCTGGATCGAATCGTCGACGCGCACGCCTACGTCGAAGCTGGCCGCAAACGCGGCAGCGTCGTGGTCACCATGGCGCGAGCCTGATCAGATTCAACGTCTCGCCCTCGATGCCTAACCTGCGCGTCCGCCTCCGGGTGGGCGCGCTTTGCAATGCTCCGAAAACCGCGGCGAGGCGTGGCGCTCCCGGCAAGAGGGGGAGAGTCACCCTCTCGACCCTGTGCTGATTTCCTTCAAATAACAGCTGCCAACTGAACGCGAAGACCCGTTACCGGGTACATGGGGAGATGAAGTCTCGAACCAAACTGGGCCGAATCGCCCCTCGATCGGCGGGGACCGCCCAAGTGCATTGTTCTCGGCCGCCGCGCCGGCATTCAAGTAGGAGAAATCACCCGTGAAGAAAATCAAGGTCGTCAATCCCGTCGTCGAACTCGATGGCGACGAGATGACACGGATCATCTGGCAATTCATCAAGGACAAGCTCATCTTGCCCTACCTCGACATCGATCTGAAGTACTACGATCTCGGCATCGAGTCGCGCGATCGCACCGACGACCGCATCACGGTCGAGGCCGCCGAGGCCATCAAGCAGTACGGCGTGGGCGTCAAGTGCGCGACCATCACCCCGGACGAGGCGCGCGTCTCGGAATTCAACCTCAAGAAGATGTGGAAGTCGCCCAACGGCACCATCCGCAACATTCTCGACGGCACCGTCTTCCGCGAGCCCATCATCTGCCAGAACGTCCCGCGCCTCGTGCCCGGGTGGACCCAGCCCATCGTCATCGGCCGTCACGCGTTCGGCGACCAGTACCGGGCGACGGACTTCGTCGTGCCGGGCGCCGGCAAGCTGACGATGAAGTTCGAGGGGGCGGACGGCACCGTCATCGAGCACGAGGTGTTCCAGTTCAAGGACGCGGGTGTCGCGATGGGCATGTACAACCTCGACGACTCGATCCGGGGTTTCGCTCGCGCCTGCTTCAACTACGGCCTGCTCAAGGGCTGGCCCGTCTACCTCTCGACCAAGAACACCATCCTCAAGGCCTACGATGGCCGCTTCAAGGACCTGTTCCAGCAGGTGTTCGACGCGGAGTTCAAGGGACGCTTCGACGAGGCGGGCCTCACCTACGAGCATCGCCTGATCGATGACATGGTCGCGTCCGCTCTCAAGTGGTCGGGCGCCTTCGTCTGGGCCTGCAAGAACTACGACGGCGACGTCCAGTCCGACACGGTGGCGCAGGGCTTCGGTTCGCTCGGCCTCATGACGTCGGTCCTGATGAGCCCGGACGGCAAGACCATCGAGGCCGAAGCGGCGCACGGCACCGTCACGCGCCACTACCGCGAGCACCAGAAAGGCAAGGCGACCTCGACGAATCCCATCGCCTCCATCTTCGCCTGGACGCGCGGGCTCTACTATCGCGCTCAGTTCGACGGAACCCCGGAAGTCGCCACCTTCGCGACGACCCTCGAGCGCGTGTGCGTCGAGACGGTCGAGTCGGGCTTCATGACCAAGGACCTGGCGATCCTGGTCGGCCCGGAGCAGCCCTGGCTCACGACGACCCAGTTCCTCGACAAGCTCGACGAGAATCTCCAGAAGGCCATGCTCACCCACGAAACGGCCAGCCTGTCGGTCCCAATGGCCGCCGAGAGCACCGGCAGCGAGCGGATCTCTTCGTAGCACCGAACATCGGGGGGGCTGTCTCGCAGAGAGAGCCCCCTCTTTCGAATGAGGAAAGACGTATGAACATCGGCATTCCGGCGGAATCAAAGGCCGGCGAGGCGCGGGTTGCCGCAACGCCCGAAACGGTGGCCAAGTTCGTGGCCGCCAAACACCGTGTTCTCGTGCAGGCAGGCGCGGGCGAGCGCGCGAGCTTCATGGACGACGCCTACCGTTCCGCCGGCGCGGAGATCGTCGCGCGCGACCAGGCGCTCGGGTGCGATCTCGTCTTGAAGGTCAGAGAGCCGTCCGGCGAGGAGCGCGCCGCCATGAAGAAGGGCGCGGTGCTCGTCGGGATGCTCGATCCGTTTGCCGAGGAAAACCTCGAGGCCATGGCCGCGAGCGGGTTGATGGCGTTCGCCCTCGAGAAGCTGCCGCGCATCACCCGGGCCCAGTCGATGGACGTGCTGTCGTCCCAGGCGAACATCGCCGGGTACAAGGCGGTGATTCTCGCGAGCAACCACTACCAGCGCTTCATGCCGACCTTGATGACCGCCGCGGGCACCGTCAAGGCTGCTCGCGTCCTCGTCCTGGGGGCGGGTGTTGCGGGGTTGCAGGCGATCGCCACGGCGAAACGCCTGGGTGCCGTCATCGAGGCCTCGGACGTGCGGCCTGCTGCAAAGGAGCAGGTGGAATCCCTGGGCGCCAAGTTCGTGGACGTTCCCTTCCTGACCGACGAGGAGCGAGAGATTGCCCAGGGAGTGGGTGGCTACGCCCGGGCGATGCCGCCCGACTGGATGCGCCGCCAGGCCGAGCTGGTCCATGCGCGCGCCAAGCAGGCCGACATCGTGATCACGACGGCGCTCATCCCGGGCCGCAAGGCTCCGACGCTGCTCCACGAGGACACCGTCAAGGAGATGAAGCCCGGCTCGGTCATCGTCGACCTCGCCGTGCAGCAGGGCGGGAACTGTCCGCTCTCCGAAGTCGGCAAGACCGTCAAGAAGTACGGCGTGACGCTCATCGGCGAGCCCAACCTGCCGGCCCTGGTCGCGACCGACGCGTCGGCCCTTTACTCCCGGAACGTCATGGACTTCCTCAAGCTCATCCTCGACAAGGAAGGCAACCTCTCCGTCGACCGTGACGACGAGATCCTCGCCGCGACGCTCGTCTGCGCCGACGGCGCGGTCATCCGAAAGTAGGATCACCATGGACCACACCGTAACGAACCTCATCATCTTCGTGCTCGCGATCTACGTGGGCTACCACGTCGTCTGGAGCGTCACGCCCGCGCTGCACACGCCGCTGATGGCCGTGACCAACGCGATCTCGGCCATCATCATCGTCGGCGCGATGCTCGCCGTCGGCCTGACCAAGGGGCCCGTCGGAATGGGAATGGGCACCCTCGCGGTGACCCTCGCCGCCGTCAACGTGTTCGGCGGCTTCCTCGTCACGCGCCGGATGCTCGAGATGTTCAAGAAGAAGGAACGGCGCGACGTCGGCGCGGTCGCCAAGGAGGGTGGCCACGCATGAGCATGAACCTCGTCACGCTGCTCTACCTGGTCGCCTCGGTCTGCTTCATCCAGGCCCTGAAGGGCCTGTCGCACCCCACGACCGCACGCCGGGGCAACGTCTTCGGCATGACGGGCATGGCGATCGCCATGCTCACCACCTTCGCCCTGATGTTCAACCAGCACGGGGCAGCCACGGTTTCCGGCCTCGGCCTGGGGCTGCTGGCCGTCGCGCTCCTCGTGGGCGGCGGCGCCGGCGCCTTGCTCGCGAAGCGCGTCGAGATGACCAAGATGCCCGAGCTGGTGGCGGCCATGCACTCGCTCATCGGTCTGGCCGCCGTCTGCATCGCGATCGCCGTCGTCGCCGAGCCGTGGGCCTTCGGCATCACCGCAGAGGGTCTGCCCATTCCCGTCGGCAACCGCATCGAGCTTGCGATCGGCACCCTGGTCGGCGCCGTGACCTTCTCCGGCTCGGTGATCGCCTTCGGCAAGCTCTCCGGGAAGTACAAGTTCCGGCTGTTTCAAGGCTCGCCGGTCGTCTTCAAGGGCCAGCATCAGCTGAACCTGGCGCTTGCGGTGTTGATGCTCGGCCTGGGCGCGGCCTTCGTCGCGACCCAGGCATGGGCGCCGTTCCTGGCGATGGCGGCGATCGCCCTCGCCCTGGGCGTGCTCATCATCATCCCCATCGGCGGCGCCGACATGCCCGTCATCGTCTCGATGCTCAACAGCTATTCGGGCTGGGCCGCGGCCGGTATCGGCTTCTCGCTCAACAACGCCATGCTCATCATCTCGGGCGCCCTGGTCGGCTCGTCCGGCGCCATCCTTTCCTACATCATGTGCAAGGCGATGAACCGCTCGTTCCTGAACGTGCTCCTGGGGGGCTTCGGATCCGATTCCGGCGCGGCCGTCGCCGCGGGCGCGCAGGTCCAGCGCCCCGTCAAGTCCGGTTCGGCCGAGGATGCCGCCTTCCTGATGAGCAATGCCGAGACGGTCGTCATCGTGCCGGGCTACGGTCTGGCCGTCGCCCGTGCTCAGCACGCCCTCAAGGAGCTCGCCGAGAAGCTCACGCACCTCGGCGTCGACGTCAAGTACGCCATCCACCCGGTGGCAGGCCGCATGCCGGGGCACATGAACGTGCTGCTGGCGGAAGCCGAAGTGCCCTACGACAAGGTCTACGAGATGGAGGACATCAACAGCGAGTTCGGTCAGGTCGACGTCGTGCTCGTCGTCGGCGCGAACGACGTCGTCAATCCCGCCGCCAAGACCGACCCGAAGTCCCCCATCGCGGGAATGCCCATCCTCGAGGCCTACAAGGCCAAGTCCATCATCGTCAACAAGCGCTCGATGGCCTCTGGCTATGCCGGCCTCGACAACGAGCTGTTCTACCTCGACAAGACCATGATGGTCTTCGGGGATGCGAAAAAGGTGATCGAGGATCTGGTGAAGGCCGTCGAGGGCTGATCCCCGATGTGAGCGGTCCGGACTCAC
This sequence comes from Pantanalinema sp., assembly GCA_036704125.1. Classification (NCBI taxonomy): domain Bacteria; kingdom Bacillati; phylum Cyanobacteriota; class Cyanophyceae; order Leptolyngbyales; family Leptolyngbyaceae; genus Pantanalinema; species Pantanalinema sp. The sequence continues at coordinate 54,855 of DATNQI010000017.1, forward strand.
GCGAGAAGGGAGGCTGGGAAACCAGCCTCCCTTTGGACCTAAGGCTTGCTGAGGGAAGACAAGAGGCCTTGGTGTGATTGTTTGATGCGCTTTCCCAGGGCCTCTTCGGGCACCCCCGACTTGGTGGGGCCACCATCGTTCTCCGAGGCGTAAAGGTGGCCGGCATCGATCGAATACCCTCGCCCGTGTCCCATGATTTTTTCGCTCGCCATCGCAGAGAAGGCATTCGATTGATTGAGATCGGCCGTCAGGATCCTGAAGGGAACGCTTCTTCCTACTCCAGGACCTGGATGTGAGTCATGGTGCAGGCTGAAGTGAAGATGGGGGTTGCCGGCGGCACCTGTGTCCCCCATTCGACCGATTGCATCGCCTTGGCGGACGCGCGCGCCCGGATTGACGCGTACTCGGTCTAAATGGGCGTAGACTGTGTAATACCCGTGCCCATGGCCTATCTTGACATAATTCCCCCAGCCGTCACCCGCTTGTAGATCGCCCTTCCTGGCATCGGTGAACGTTTCGAGGATGGTTCCCTCAGCGGCAGCTACGATCTCTTGTGCGTCTGCAGAAACGTTCGAAAAGTCGACGGCATGCAGCGCATTCGGATAGCTGTGGGTTTGGCCACTGGGGGATTTGTTCCCCTGCTGACACAGCACGACGACGCCGGAATGAAAGGGCATTCTCAGCAGTGGCGGGTCTGGTAGATACAAGCATCTCCAGGCAACGCCACCAGTTACCAAGGCCACCAGCCCAATGAGCGCCAGGTTTGACCGCGTCAATCGCATGTGGGCAGCATCGCGCAAATGGCGGATGCGCGCTCGGTCATCCGCCTTGAGCAAACTGCACCTCGGCGGCATCCAAGACTTCTTGTCGGAAGTAGCGGCTCAGCTCCTCGAGGGTGCGAAGGTCGACCTTGCGGCCCAACATCTCCGACAGGTCGCGTTCCATCCGAGCCATTTCAAACAGGCCGATCGGCGTGCCCGCCTCATTTTCAACGAGCACGTCGACGGCGCTGTCAGGCCGGAAATCGGGACGCAATACCGAGCCGAACAACGCAAGTCTTCGAATGTGGTTCCGTAGACAAAATGCCGCAAGTTGGTCTTGGTCGATGGTGATCCTCGGACTCATGGCTCAACATCTCGCTTCATCCCGGGTACCCCTTGAAACGGTTCGCAAGCCTGAGATCGATGTAGGTGCCGGTCAGAAGGACTGAATCCTTGAGTGGCCAGTCAAACGCTTGAACGAGTCGGAAGTGCGACGACATGCACTTCCGATACAACGTGTAGCCATCCCCTCGAAAAAGGTGGCCTCTCATACGAGAGGCGCACCATCTCGATTGCGTCTGGGGCGGTCGTCAACGATATAGAGGCTCGGCTACTTCTGGAAGCTCGGCCGGCGTGAACAGCCGAAGTAGACGCTTTCGATCGGCAGTCCTCAGACTTGGCAGCGCCGGAGAGCCTCTATATCGCCGGAGGTGATCGACTCGAGACTCCGGGTAATCCGCTCGACCGGCCAGTCCCACCATTTCAACTCGAGGAGCGCCGCGATGATCTCGTCTGAGAACCGCTGTTTGATCACTTTGGCCGGGTTACCCCCCACCACGGTATAGGGAGGGACGTTGCCAACGACGACGGATTTCGACGCGATAATCGCTCCGTCGCCGATCGTCACCCCCGGCATGATCAGTGCCTCGTATCCAATCCAGACGTCATTTCCGACGATCGTGTCCCCTTTGAAAGGCAGATCTTGAAGCTCGGGCATGACCTTTTCCCACCCGTTACCAAAGATCTGGAACGGATAGGTCGAGATTCCGGACAGTTTGTGGTTCGCCCCATTCATGATGAACTTCACGCCGGTGGCCAAGGCGCAGAACTTCCCGATAATCAGCTTGTCCCCGATAAACGGGAAGTGATAAAGGACATTTCGCTCGAAGTTCTCAGAATCCACCGGGTCATCGTAATAGGTGTAGGCGCCGATGAGGATGTTGGGGTTGGTTACCGTGTTCTTGATGAAGCAGACCTGAGGAAACCCCTCCATGGGATGCTTGCAATCTGGGCTAGGTCCGTACACATTGACCTCCTGGTATCGAGTTAGGCACTGTCGATCCTCTGTATCAAGGCATGACGTAGGTTCCGTCCGGAAGCTTGATGGCATCGACCGCAACGCCTGCCTGTCTCTTGGTCCGCTCCTGCACGGACATGTAGACCGTCACGAGGACGTGCTCCTTGCCCCCTTGGTAGCTCGCGCCCAGTTCCTCGTAGTACTTGGCGCCGCTATTGCGGGTGAGGGATGTCCTCGAGAGGGCCTTCAGGGTGACAAAGTCGATATCCTTGTCCGGGTTATGAAGCGTCGCTGCCCACTCATGCGGGGGAATCAGGGAGAAGCTTTTGGCGATGATGAAGCATTTGGCCTGGTACTTCTCTCCGATGTACTTCTTGTTGGGTTCGTTGAATTGGCCATCGACCGTTTCGATGAAGCTGAGGGAAGGCGCCTTTTTGTAAGCTCGCTCATCGAAGCTGGCGAGCTTTTTGACCCCCTGTGCCGTGACGACCTGCGAAAGACTCGATGCCGTTTGAACCCCGCTGGGCTGAGACTGCCCGCAGGCGGCCAACAAGGCGATCGAGAAGATGCCAGACAACAGCTTTTTCATGAGCCCCCTCTCCAAACCAAAGACATTAAGCTGAGAATCACCTTTGTTTAAGGTTATCGAAAGGGGCTCGGGCCAGTGTCTTAAGGAAGGGCAATCCTTCATTTAAGAAAAGGATAAGGAGTGCCGATTTCGCAGAGCTCGCGCGCGACCTGATCGCCGTGTCCGGTCGTGCGGTTGATGCGATGTTGGTTCGTGGGGGCTTATTTCTCGGCGGTAGCCCGACCCATTGCTTGCGCGAGGAGCTCGTAGGACCGCAGGCGCGCCGCATGGTCGAAGATCTGCGCTGCCACGATCAGCTCGTCGGCACCCGTTTTGTCGATGAGCGCCTTCAGGCCGTCGCGCACCGTCTGCGCCGTCCCGATGACCGAGACGGCCAAGGGGCCGTTGGCCAGGGCCTGTGCCCGGACCTCCAGCGGCACGATCGGGCCATCCAGGGGAGGTTGCAGCAGACCGGGACGGCCGTGGCGCAGCGCCGCGAACATCTGCTGGACCGATGTGGAGATTCTCCAGGCCTCCGCGTCGGTGTCGGCTGCGAAGACGTTCGCTGCGACCATGACGTGGGGCTTGGCCAGCGCCTCGGAGGGCTGAAACTCGGCGCGGTACACCTTCAGTGCGGCCGTGAGGTAGTCCGGGGCGAAGTGCGAGGCGAACGCGAAGGGCAGCCCGAGGTTGGCGGCCAGGCGCGCGCTGAACAAGCTGGAGCCCAGCAGCCAGAGGGGAACGCTCGTGCCCGCGCCCGGGACGGCCTGGATCAGCTGGCCCGGCACGGCGGGCCGGAAGTAGCTCTGGAGCTCCAGCAGGTCCTGGGGGAACTCCTCGGAGCCGCCATTGAGGGTCCGGCGCAGGGCCCGGGCCGTGTGCAGGTCGGTGCCTGGGGCGCGCCCCAGGCCTAGGTCGATGCGGTCGGGGTACAGGGTCGCCAGCGTGCCGAACTGCTCGGCAACGACCAGCGGGGCGTGGTTGGGGAGCATGATGCCGCCCGCCCCGATGCGCAGCGTGGAGGTGCCGCCCGCGAGGTAGCCGATCACGACCGAAGTGGCCGCGCTCGCGACGCCTGGGAAGTTATGGTGCTCGGCGACCCAGAAGCGGTGGTAACCCCAGCGCTCGGCATGCTGCGCCAGGTCGAGCGAGTTGTTCAGCGATTGCGCCACGGATCCGCCCTGCACGACGGGCGCCAGATCGAGAATTGAAATGGGAATCATCACCGTACCTGTTTTCGAGCGGGGTGCCTCACGCGCCGAGGAGAGCTTCCGTGAGTCTATCACGCACGAGCGATCGTGGTTCGGCCGGCGGGCGGGGGCCGATCTCCCGGGATGAAAAGGCTACGTCCCACGTGCGCCTCGGCCAGGGCGCGTCGCCTCAGGGGGCGACTGCAGGCTCGGGTGCCGTCGCGGCCTTGCGCCCGCCGCCGAACTTGAACACGATCACGCCACCGATGATGATCAGGACCCCGAGCAGCCGCTTGAACGAAAGCGGGGTTTGGTTCACCCCCAGCCAACCCTGCGCATCCCAGAGGACCGCGAACCCGAGCTGGGAGGCCAGCACGATCGAGACGGCATACGTGGGCCCCAGGCGGCTGATGCTCTGCACCAGGCCGATGATCACTCCGATGCCGAGTAGTCCGCTCCCCCAATACCAGGGCTGCATGGACCGCAGGGTGAACATGGAGGCTCCCTCCATGAACAGCCCGAGCGCCAGCGATGCCAGGGCCCCCAGCCCCAAGACCCAGGCGGTGGTGGCCCAAGAGCTGACGTGCTCGTTCACCTTGCTGTTGAAGACATTCTGCACCCCGACAAGCAAACCGGCGACGAGTGCCGAAAAGAAGCCCAACACCATCTTTTTTCCTCCTCCAATCGCCCCTCAAGGCCTCGGCGCCGCATGCGTTCAAGACTGCAGGATCAGCACGCCGGCGATCATCAGGGCGATGCCGACGAACTGCGGCAGGCGTAGCGCCTGTTTCGCCACGCCGAACCAACCGTTGCGATCGACCAGGACCGTCATGCTCAGCTGGGCGATCAGCAGCACCGCCACCATCATGGTCACTCCGATCTGCTGAACCGCCGTGACGCTGCTGAAAACGATCACGGCTCCCAGGGCACCGCCCGTCAAATACAGCGGCTTCACTCGCCTGAACGGCCGCCATCCGCCTGAGCGCAGGGCGATCGCGATCGCCACGGCCGCGAGGAAGCCGGTCAGCTGCGTCAACGTCGCGGTTTGCCAGGTTCCGATGTCGCGGCTGATCCGCGCGTTGGCCACGTTTTGAAGCATGAGGCAAGCGCCGCCCAACAGCGCAAACAAGATTCCTCGCATGGGGTTCTCCTTGAATCGTAGGCATCGGTGATTGAAGACGCGCTCGACGCGGCTCGGACAGGACAGGTGTCCTGAACCGGCCGGACGAATGGGACTTTGGATGGTCGCGCGATCCTTCAAGCCGCCGGATGGGACCATCCACATCATGGGGGAGAGGCCGTCAGCGGAAATGAAGGGCCAGCCACGTGGTGGGCTGGTTGGCATCCGTCCACTCCACGCGATGGCGACAGCCCGCGGGAATAAGCAGGTAGTCACCGGGTTCGAGCACCTGCTGCGCCTCGGTTCCCTCGAAGCGCAGGGCCGCGCGGCCCGAAACCACCATGACCCATTCGTGCCGCTCTTGTTCAAGCCAGTCGCCGGCCGGAGTCGCTTGGCCAGTGGAAACGATGCGCTCCAGGAGGAGGTCCGCCTGCTGGACCAGCGGCTCGAAGACCTCGTCACCGGCCGGTGCGGGCAGATCGGCAAGCAGGTTCTTGATGTTCACGGGTCTCCTCCCCTGGGCGATGGCTTGGGCCAAGGCCCCGGTTCAAGCTGCAAGGGCCCCTTGTCCTTCCTGAGGTGCCGCTTGGCCGTCTGCAAGAGCGGGTCCGCCTCGATGATCTCATGCCCAGGCTGGCCAAAAGCGTTCTCACCTCATGAACTCTCCGAGCGATACGGTGGTCCTCCAGGTCCTCTTCAGCGATACCCTGGAGAGCGCCATCGCCAAGCTGAAGTGAGCCGCTCAAGAGCGCCCGACCGTGAGCATCTGTGGCGGGGTGCAGTCCGCTGGATAGATGAGGGTCAGGTGCGCCTCGAGGCGCGAGCGGCCCGGCACCGTGATCGTCTCGAAGGGCGGAAGGTCTTCTCCGTCATGCAGGACCAGGTGGCGATACCGGGTCTGTGCCACGCCCTTCTCATCCTGCCAAGTGAGTCGCACCTGCCCTCGAAAGTGGATCCGTCGCCCCGCAGGCGATGCGAAGCTGAGCGTGGCGCCTTCTTGGAGTTTCAGGGGACTGGAGAGGCCCAGCGTGAAGGTGCGCACGGCGTCGTCGGGGTTGTCGAGCGGCAGGGTGAGGTCGTAGGTTACCCCGTAGTTGCCATGAGCCTGGTAAGCCGTGTCCGGGTAGCGTTTGCGCATCGGTGCGCTCTGGACCTGACCGGTGCCCAGGTGGTTGAGGATCACGCTCGCGATGGGGAAGCCCACGCGCTCGCCTGGAGCGGGCAAGGCCGGCCCTCCCGGCCCAAAAAGGGTACCCGTCCAGCGATCGCCCTGGCTGATGCCGCCCACGCGCCCGTAGCGAAAGGATCCGCCCGTAGGCGGACGGTCGGGATCGTAGGCCGTCGGGGCCGGGTCCCGGGGGCCTGCGAGGAGCTTGGTATCGATGGCCGCTTGCACCATCCCGAGATCGGGCACCTGGTTCGGCGGCGCCAAGAGGGCAACCTCGGTGAGGTAGACGGGGCCGTCGCTTTCCAGGTGCAGCAGGGTGGAGCGCTCGTTGCGCCCGGCCGCGACGTCAGGGCTGAGCGCCCACGTGGCGATCAAGGTACTGGCGCCCGGCCCTACCGTGCGGCTGTCCTGGCTCGCCAGGTCGTGCAGCAGCTCGCTTGCAACGCGATCGCCCGGCCCTGCGTAGATGGTGCCCGTCGGATCGTCCAGCAGGGACTCGAGCGCCTTGAACGGCGCCTCCGGTCGCGTGAGACGGCTCGCGCCGCGTTGCTGGCGTACCGTCACCGTGCGGGCCGTGTGGTTGTGGGCGACCAGCGCCAGATGCAGGACCTGCGTGCTGCCAGCGGAAACGTCGGCGAGGTGGTGCGAGAAGACGCTGAACCTGCCCTCGAAGGCATGGTCCATGAAGACGCCGGTGGCATCGGGGCTACTTGGCGGCAAGCCGGAGAGGGTGATGCCCGCCTGCTGGATCAACTCAGGGCTGTTGCTGTTGAAGACCGGCACGTCATCCAGACCGCCTGGAAGGGCGTGGATGCGCAATGGCCCGTTTTCCGGTCGCGCCCCTGGGACGCTGCCGGGGACATTGATCGGGAGATTCACGCAGGCGTGCAGGAGCAGAACCAGGCCCAGCGCGGGCCAAAGCCGACGCGCGTTGAGGGGGGACAGGGCGCGAGGAACAGGCATAGGCATGTAGATAAGGGATGAGCTAGCCGATGTCCAGTTTCCAATCGCACGGTCCTCAACGATCGCGAGCTCGGTGCGGGCCTTCGACTCAAAGTGTCAATGGCACCAATATTTTAATCATGTCAATTAGATAATTTAAGGGTTTTTATGAAGTCTGTTTGAAATGCATGAATATTTGTCGGTGCTTGCTTAGTTAATCGTCGTTGTGTTTTTTTTCGATAAATTGCTTCATTTAATGGGTGTAGTTGCATGATTGGGTGACAGATCGGGGAACTACTGATCTTTGTCCTTTTATGATCTGGCTCAAACACGCCACGCATTGCGAGGCGTAGGATAACCTCGGAAAAAAACAAAGGCCCTATGAAGGCCATAGACTAAGGACTGCTCATATGTCTGCCAAGAACCATGTCGCGCTTTCCCTGCTGACCGCCCTCGCCCTCACGGGCCTCCCCCTTCCTGCCGGCGCGGAGCCCGCTCCGGTCTACGGGGCCCCCGCCGCCAAGATCACCAATCAAACGAACAAGGGGGCCTTCTTCAAGGGCGACGTGCTTACCAAGCTGCCCGAGCTCAAGCCGGTGCCGGACACCAAGGTCCATGAGGTGTGGCTGGATCTCAGTCACAAGCTGGTCGACATCGACAAGGGGGTGAAGTTCGAGGGCTGGACCTTCGGGGACTCGGTCCCCGGGCCGACCGTTCACGTCCGGCAGGGCGATCGGGTCATCTTCCACATGAGCAATCGCAGCAACGAGACCACCAAGGTGACCTTCCCGATGCCTCACTCCATCGACTTCCACGCGGCGATGGTCAACCCGATCGACAAGTACCAGACCATCAACCCGGGCCAGACCATCTCCTTCGAGTGGACGGCCAACTACCCCGGTATCTTCATGTACCACTGCGGCACTCCGATGCTGCTGCATCACATGTGCATGGGCATGTACGGTGCGGTCGTGGTGGATCCCACGGGCGGCTATCCCGACAAGGTCGATCGCGAGTACGTCCTGGTGCAGTCGGAATTCTACACCCAGGTCCAGGATCCCAAGCGCCCCAAGGTTCTGAGCGCAAACATCACGGCGGCCCAGAACAAGCAGCCCACCTACGTTACCTTCAACGGGAAGGTGGCTCGACACGTCCAGGAGCCCCTCAAGGCCAAGCCCGGCGAGCGGGTCCGGCTCTACGTCCTGAACGTCGGTCCCTGTGACACGTCGAGCTTCCATGTGGTCGGCACGATCATGGACAAGGTCTACCTCGATGGGAACCCCAACAACCTCTTGCGCGGCCTACAGACGGTGCTTCTGGGCTCGTCGAGCGGCGCCGTGGTCGAGCTGCAGATCCCCGAAGCCGGTCGTTATCCCTTCGTCGACCACGAGTTCGCCGACGCCTCCAAGGGGGCGATCGGTATCATTGACGCGACCGATGGCAAGGCCCCCCAGGGCGCGGCCGAGTAAGGAAAGGAGCCATCCATGCGATTGGCCGTCTTTAGCACGATCCTGGCGATCCTCGCCCTCCCCATGGGGGCCATGGCATGCGAGAACTGCGTGTATCACGGGACTGCCCAGGAGTACGCCGCGTGGAGCGCGATTCTGGCGACAGGCAGCCCCTCTGCCGCCACTGCGAGGACCCCGAGCCGGTCGGCTGCGTCCCGCAAGGACGTGACCATCAACCAGCGACAGAAGGTCGCGGCATTCGCGCCCCGGCAAGATCGGGAGCGCGCGCCCCAACGCGGCAATGGCCCCCGTGTGCGGAAGTGACCACTCGAAACCTTCAACTGTTTTCGAGAGCTTCGTAAGCACTTCCGCTTTGCATGGACGGCGATCAGGTTTTCACCTGCTTCGCCGTCCTCTTTGCTCGAGGTCCAGCCAATAGGGTGCTGCTCGCTTGTCCTAGAACACCCAAGACGCTCTGAAGACGCGTGATGGTGGATCGATTGATAGCTCGGCTGAGCCGGCACGAACCCCGATCTCCAACCACGAGAGCCCAGACGATCCATAGGCCAGGGCATGGTCGAGCCGGTTACTTAGAACCATGTTTGGCGCCACTTGCAACCAGACAGGACCCAGGCATGCTCGGTATCCAACGCCAAGCACCAACCCCAAGCGCTCCTGGTTCACCCCCGAGTTGGTATTGGGTGAGCTTTCGCCGGTCACGACATCGAAAATGGCAGGGTAGATGCCGCCTCCCGCCAGCACTGACCAACCATCCTTGCCTGAAAAACTGAACCTACCCCACAACGTACGAGCCACTGGGGCATCCCAGTGGTAGCGCGGTCGTGGAAGCCCAGGGACGTCGTCGTATGAGAACCGTTGAAGGTAAAGTCCCCCAAGGCTAACAGCGGTTCCAGGCACCACAAACTCGGCCTCGATGCCGTAGACCGGGATCTCAAGCATCGCAGGAAGGTTGATGTGCCCAGGCTGCACAACCGTTCGGACCCGACTCTCTTGGGCGTGCGCAGTTAGCGGGCTCATGGTTGTCAATATGACTACTGTATTTATGGGTAATTTTATGTTCACTTCGATAATGGTTCCCCGAACAGGCGAGTCCTAAACATTTTCAGGGGGCGAAGCTTTGGTCAAGGATACCCTGGCCGCCAGCCTGCTTCATTTCAGCGCCCTATCAAGACCTTCCGCCTTCGCCGGGAGACCGTCACCGGGATGTGGGCAGGCCAGGGAGCTTCCGCTTTTATTGGTATGATCGGACCGCAAACACCGAACGCGTTGGCGCTTGCTTGTTTTGCTTGGCCTGTTGATGAGGAAGCAACGGTGCATAGCGTGAGTCAAACCCGCGCCTCGAGAAGCAAGCGCTTGTCTCAAGCCGCTGCTCTCGGCAGCGTGTTGCTGGGAGTCATGGTCCTGAACGGATGGCTTTGGCATGTCGACCTGCTTCGTGGCAGGCACCCCTATCCGGGAGTCATGCTCCCGAGCACCGCCCTCTTGTTCATCCTCGCCGGGATCTCCCTGTGGCTGCAAATTGCCGAGCCCGTATCGCGCATCCGGCGACGCATCGCCCGTTCCCTGGCTGGGCTCCTGCTGGTCGCGGGGGTGGCATACCTGGGCGAGTACGTTCTGGGGTGGAACCTGGGAATCGACCTGCTGTGGTTCCGCTCCGAGCTGCTTGCCATTGGAGCCCCTCACCCCGGTCGTCTTGCGCCGCAAACGGCCTGGAACTTCATTCTGACCGGGCTGGCCCTGATGACGCTCGATGTCCGCTGGCAAGACAGGCCTTCCTTCAGCGAGCCCTTGGCGGCGCTCATCGCGGTCATTCCCTACTTCGCCATCCTTGGCTTTGCCTATCGGGTTCCGCTCCTTTACCGGATCAGTCCCTTCATCGAAATTGCCTTCTACACCGCGCTTGCCTTCAGTCTGCTGGCGATGGGGATCCTGCTGGCCCGACCCGATCGGGGCTGGATGGCCCGCTACAATCGTGAGACTCCCGGTGGCAGCATCCTGCGTCGGCTCCTGCCCGCGGCCATCGTGGCTCCTCCCCTGCTGGGGTGGGTTCGGTTTCTCGGCGAGATGAGAGGTTACTACGGCACCGCCGAGGGGATTGCCCTGATGGTCTTCGCCATGACCATCGGAACGGTCGGGCTGATCATGGCGAGCGCCGCGCAGCTCGATCGGGTCGATGCCGAGCGCCGCTCGGCACAAGAAGCCGAACAAGCGGCGGCAAGGGAAATCCACGACCTCTACAACCATGCGCCCACAGGCTACCACTCGCTGGACCGAGACGGGACGATCATCCGCATCAATGACACCGAGCTGGCGTGGCTCGGCTACACGCGGGAGGAAGTGATCGGCAAGCTCCGCTTCTCGGACATCCTGCTCCCCGAGAGCCAGCAACGTTTTGCGCGGAGTTTTCCCGTCTTTCGGGCGCGGGGCCACATGGAGGATCTGGAGTACGAGTTGCGGCGCAAGGACGGATCCATCCTGCCGGTGCTGATCAGCGCGACGGCTGTCTTGGATGCGAACGGCCGGTACGTGATGAGCCGCTCCACCGTGTTCGACATCAGCCGCCGCAGACAGGCCGAGGAGGCGCTGCGTGAAAGCCAGCGCGCCCTGGAGGAGGCGCAGCGCATCGCCCACCTGGGTAGCTGGAGCTGGGACATCGTCAGGGATGCCGTGACCCGCTCGGACGAAGTGTGCCGGATCTTCGGGGCGAAGCCCGGGAGCAAGACGCTTCAGGGGGCCCTGGAGGCCCTGCTGCCGGCAGACCGTGACAGCGTCCTGCACGCCATCAATCAGAGCCTCTACCACCATGAGCCCTTCAGCCTCGAGATGCGCGTTGGTCACCCGGATGGTACGGTGCGGGCGATCCACGCCCAGGCCGAGGTGGAGTACGGGGACTCCGATCTGCCGCTGCGCATGGTCGGGACGGTGCAGGACATCACGGAGTTGAAGGCCGCCGAGGCCGAAATCGCGAAGCGGACCGCCGAGCTGAATCAGGCCCGGCAGCTGGCCCAGCTCAAGGACCACTTCCTCTCGACCATCTCCCATGAGATGAAGACGCCGCTTTCGTTGATTTCCGGCTATGCGGAGCTGCTCGAGGACAGGTACCCCGGCGACGAACTCCTGGCGGGACTTCAGGACGGGACCCGCCGCCTCACGAGGCAAATCAACAATCTCGTGGACTACTGCGCACTCTTGAGCGGCTCCCTGCCGCTTTTCCAGGCCGAGGTCAATCTTGCCGAGCTCATCTTGCCTTTCGTCAGAGGCGATGCGCGGGAGTCATGGCTGGGCGATCGCCCTCTGCAAATCGACATCGACCCCGGCACCCCGCCAGTCCTGGGGGACGCGCATCGGCTCTTCCAGGCCCTTGGCGAGCTTCTCGAGAATGCCCGGAAATTCACCCCCCCCACGGGTCGCATCGGGATCCGCGTGGCTCCGAGCGGTGATTGCGTGCGGGTTGACGTCTGGGATACGGGTCGGGGAATTCCCGAAGCGGATCGGCAAAGCGTCTGGGATGCCTTTTCTCGGCGTGACGTCAAGGACGCCATGGGTAAAGGCGGGCTGGGCCTGGGGCTTGCGATCGTCAAGAAGATCATCGAGCTGCACGGGGGCAGGGTGGAGCTTCAAACCCGGGTAGGCGAGGGAAGCTGCTTCTCGCTGTTCCTGCCCGCCTTGGTGCCGGGGCACCCGGCACATGGTCAGCAGGAGCATGGATCGGGTGCCTGAGCGGGGCGATCCCACCTGCCTTTTGCCCGCGTCATCGTTCATAATGGCGAAGGACCAGGCTCCTCGGTCGCATGCTGGTCCAAGGATGCTGCGCACTCCCTTGTCGGGCGAGGCCACGTCTGCCGATCGAAAGGACCCCACTTGTCTTTCCACTTCGAACCCCTCGCGCTGCGCCCCACCGTCCTCGAGGGCCTCGCCGCCACCGGCTTCTCGGAGCCGACCGACGTTCAGCAGCAGGCCATTCCGCCCATCCTGGCGCGACGCGACGCCATCGTTCAGGCCAAGACGGGCTCCGGTAAGACGCTGGCCTACGGCCTGCCGCTACTCTCGCTGATCAAGCCGGGACCGAGGCCCCAGGCCCTCGTGGTCGTTCCGACGCGCGAACTCGCCATCCAGATCGGCGAAGCGATTGCAAGCGTCGGCCAGCCCTGTGGCCTGCGCGTCGTCACGGTCTACGGCGGGATGGGCCTGCGGCACCAGAGAAGGGTGATCCAGGAGGGCCAGGACATCGTCGTAGGGACGCCCGGGCGCCTAAAGGACATGGTCGATCAGGACAAGCTCGATCTCAGCGGCGTCCGCATCCTGGTGCTGGACGAGGCGGACAGGATGTTCGAGCTTGGCTTTCGCAAGGATCTGGAGTTCCTTCTGGTCCACGTCCGGATGCGCGAGCAGACCTTGCTCTTCTCGGCGACGATCCCACCCGAGATAGCCGCTCTCGCCCGCAGGTTGACGAGGAACCCGGTCAGGGTGAAGCTGGAAAGCGAGCACCTGTCCCCTAGCGAGCTCAGCCACTGGTACCTGCGCGTCCCGCGAAAGAAGCGATTCAACCGCCTGGTTTCCATCCTGCGCAAGGAGCAACCTGCGCGGGCCATCGTCTTCACCGAGATGAAGCATGAGACCGAGCAGCTGGCGAAAAGGCTGGAGCTTCAAGGCCACTTCAAGGCGGGCTTTCTGAACGGCAACATGCCCCAGATCGACCGAGAGAAGGTGCTGGCACGCTTCAGGAGCGGCGACTTGACGTACCTCGTGGCCACCGACATCGCGGCGCGCGGCCTGGACATCGACGGCGTCAGCCACGTGATTCATTACGCGCTGCCTTCGGTGGTCGAGACGTATGTCCACCGCAGCGGGCGCACGGCTCGAAACGGCACCGAGGGGAAGGCCATCATGCTGGTGGTTCCCGAGCAGGAAGCGGAATTCGAGGCGATTCAGAGGCGAATTCGCTGCGAGGAGTATCTCGCCCCTCAAGGGCCGGATCATGCGATCGCGCCCCTTGACGCCGATGCCCTCGCCGATCAGAAGGGCCCCGTCCCGAAGTAGATGCTGGCGAACATCAACACGCCGACGAGGGCGAGCAAGAGGGGGATCGCGATCGCCAGGCCGCTGCGCGCCTGCGCCAGCCCGATGCCGAGGTCCCGGAGGGCCTGCCGGTGCTGGATGGCGGCCGCGAACAGGGTCAAGGTCCCCAGGGCGATCAGCGTGAGCCCCAGGTTGCGGGGCGCGTGCGGGCGCGCCAGGCCTTCGCTTTCACGCAGGTACTGGAAGAACTTGTAGAGGGTGAAGCCGAAGCCGATCATGGAGAGCGCGGTCCTCACCCAGGCCAAGAGCGTCCGCTCTGCCGCCAGAACGGTCCGCTGCATCGCCAACTGGTTCGCGTCTGGCGGCCCTGCCTCCTGCCTCACGACGTCGCCCCGCTCGAGGAGGGCCTTGCCGGCATCGCCTGCAGGCGCATCGCCTCCGCGGGGTCGCGCCCCCGCGCGAGCAGTGCCGCCATGAGCCGCATGGGCGGGTTGATGTGGGTGAAGAAGGCCTTGTAGCCGGCGCACAGGTAATTGAGCCCGGGCTCGCCGTCCGGCGATCGCATGAAGCGGTTGCGCGGACACTCGCCGTTGCAGGCGAACTTAACGGGGCACTCCAGGCAAACCCGAGGCAGCGTGTCGCGCTTGGCCTCGCCGAAGGCGCGCTGCCGCTCGGAGGCCACCAGATCCACCATGTGGGTCTCGGTGATGTTGCCGAGCCGGTAGCCAGGCTCCACGAAGTGGTCGCAGCAGTACAGATCGCCGTTGTGCTCCAGGGCCAAAGCCTTGCCGCAGGTCTCGGCGAAGACGCACATGGTGGGCGGCAAGCCGCACCAGGCCGCCAGCGCCGACTCGAACAGCTGGATGAACACCCGGCCGACGTCTTTGCGCACCCACTCGTCGAAGACGGCCATCAGGAACCGGCCCCACTGCTCCGGGCCCACCGACCGCGCCGTGACAAGCTCGCCGTCCTGGGTGTAGAGCGGGCGGCCCTGGGGCCGATCGCCCCAGCCGTCATCGGCCACCGCCCGCGTCTGCGGCGTGACCCGCTCGATGATCGGGATGAACTGGATGAACTCGGCCTTGAGCTGGTCGCGGAAGAAGCGGTACACCGCGAGCGGGTGATCGGCGTTGGCGGCATGCACCGTGCAAAGGATGTTGAAGGGCACGCCGTGGCGCTGCATGAGCTTGGCTGCGCGCATCACCCTGTCGAAGGTCGGCCGTCCGGCCTTGTCCACCCGGTAGGCGTCGTGCAGCCTGCGCGGGCCGTCCATCGACAGGCCCACCAGGAAGTGGTTGTCGCGCAAGAAGCGGCACCACGCCTCGTCCAGCCGGGTGCCGTTTGTCTGAATCGTGTGCTCGATCGTCATGCCGGGGCGCAGGTGCTTCTTCACCAGCTCCATCGCACGCCGGAAGAACGGCAGTCCCATCAGGGTCGGCTCGCCGCCTTGCCAGGCGATGGTGACGTGGGGCGATCGCTGCGACTCGATGACCTGCCTGATGTAGTTCTCGAGCACGTCATCCGACATGCGGAAGCTGCTGTCGGGGTAGAGCGCCTCCTTGGACAGAAAGAAGCAGTACTTGCAATCGAGGTTGCAGATGGCCCCGGTCGGCTTCGCCATCACGTGAAAGTAAGACGGCGCGTTGCGCGGCCAGACGCTCGGCGGATCCGGCGGCCTCCTTCGAGGCACGCTCGATTCGTTGCTGGCAGGCATCGAAGGCCCTCCTCAATCGCACGGCTCGACGTGAGAGCATCGACCAGGGCATCGCTCAGCCTTCGTGTGCTTGATCGATTATTGGATTGGTCAAGAAAGTGGGTCAAACATAGCCGTCTGCGGTGACCTCCACAACGCTTCGCTCGGGTGTCTTTTTCGGTGCTACCTTTGCAGTCGAGCGCGTTTTGGGGCCCGTACCGAACTCAAGCGCTCCTTCCTGACCACGAGGGAAAGGAAGCCTGGTCCCACGTGGGCTACAAGGGCGGCTCGGAACCGGGTGTCCTCTCGATAGGGCACTGACGGGCGCCTTCCAGGATGAGGGGCCATAGGCCTGCTCACCGACTTCATGGGATAATGGACCCGGTCTCGGATCGGCAAAGGAGAGGGAGTGGCTTGCAACGATGAATCGCCATGCAGCAAGAACGCTGAGTTGATGCCGGCTGGGAATCAGGGCCGCCAGTTCGAGTTGTTCGTGAAGAGCGTCGTCGATTACGCCATTTTCATGCTGGACCTCGAGGGCCGGGTGATCACCTGGAACAAGGGGGCCGAGCAACTCTTCGGCTACCGCGAGGACGAGGCCCTTGGAAAGGGGCTTTCCACCTTTTACGTCCCGGCGGATGTGGCTGCCGGCAAGCCCGACCATCTTTTGAAGGCCGCGGAGGCGCAAGGGCACATCGAGGACGAGGCATGGTGCCTTCGCAAGGACGGCAGCCGTTTCTGGGCCGATGCGGTCGTCACGGCGACGCGCGATGCGCAGGGTCGCCTCATCGGGTTCGGGAAGGTCACCCGGGACCTGACGACGCGCAGGCTGGCCGAAGAGAAGCTTCGAAGAGCCTACGAGCGTCTCATCGAGCTCGACGCCCTCAAGGATCACTTCCTCTCGACGGTCTCCCACGAGATGAAGACCCCCCTCTCCCTGATCCTTGGCTACACCGAGCTGCTCCAGGACAAGTACCCCCACGAGGAGTTCCTCGACGGCATCCACGACGGCAGCATGCGCCTGCTGGATCACCTGAACAAGATGCTCGATTACAGCGCCCTGCTGAGCGGGAGTCTGCCGCTGTACAAGACGGAGGTCAACCTCTGCGAGATCACGGGCAACGTGCGGGACATCATGGAAGAGGACCGGGAGTTCCGGCTCAAGAAGCTGCACCTCGACATCGAGGTTGCTCCCGATGTCCCGGCGATCCAGGCGGACTCCCGTCGACTCGCTCAGATGCTGATCGAGCTGCTCGACAACGCAAAGAAGTTCACCCCTGATGGCGGGGAGCTGGGGATCCGGGTCTTTCCCTCGGGAGAGCAAGTGAGACTCGACGTGTGGAACACGGGGAGCTTTATCCCGGAGCGGGAGCTCTCTCGGATCTGGGAGGCTTTCACCCAGCTCGAAACCGACCAGGCTTTCAGGCAAGGAGGGCTGGGGCTCGGCCTCACGATCGTCAAGGAACTCGCGGAGCTCCACGGCGGAAGGGTCGAGGTCAAGAGCCGGCCTGAAGAGGGCACGTGCTTTTCGATCTACCTGCCGGTCCAAACGCTGCAAGATCCTGCGCTTGAACCGCGATAGAGTAACTGGAAAGCGAGGGGCAGCATGCCGGTTGGTCACTGGAACATCGTCTTCGGCTGGGTCTGGATGAACCTGGGGTTCCTCTCGGGGCTCCTGATGGGGCTCAAGGTGGAGCAATTCGGCCTCAACTTCCAGGCGACGGGCCCGACCTGGATGGACGGCTACGACTCCATCCCGCGGCGGCTCCTCCGGCTGGGGCACATCGCCTTTCTCATGCTGCCCTTGCTCAACATCGTCTATGGCCAGTTCATCGACGGGGCGAACTTGCCTGCGATCTACAAGGTGACGGGATCCTACGCCATGATCTTCGGGGCGATCGGCGTCCCGATCCTGTGCATGGCGGCGGCCTTCTACCGCCCGGTGAAGATCCTGCTGGGGATCCCCGCCTCGGCAGTCCTCTTGGCGAACCTGATCATCGCCTGGGGCTACGCGCAACGGTAGGAGACGATGGACCCGCTCGAAACATATCTCGTGAACCTGCTCGCCAGGAGCGCCAAGGTCGCGCCGGAGGCGATCGGGCCGGATGCGGACCTGTTCATGGACCTTGGGATCGACTCGCTCGAGGGGCTCAAGGTCCTGGCGCAGATCGAGGAGCGCTACGGCGTCCTCATCCCCGACCATGAGCTGATGGAGATGAACACCCTCGGCAAGATCCGCTCGGCGATCGAGCGGGCCATGGCCTCCCGGGAGGCCTAGTTGCGCGTCGCACTGATCTCGATGAGCGGGGTTCGCGTCCGATCCGAGGAGCTGGCGGAGCTCGGGGTCAGCCTTCCGGGCTTCGTCCAGCGCGGCAAGGTGATCGCCTCGTTGCCGAGCCTTGCCGCCCTCACCCTGGCGGCCGTGACCCCGCCGGACGTGGAGGTCCATTACCTGGACGTCGACGACGTCAAGGCTCACGGCCTCCGCACCGGCTACGACCTCGTCGGCCTCTCCACCTTCACGGCGATGGCCTACGAGACGTATGCTCTGGCCGATCGCTACCGCGCGGCGGGGATCCCCGTCGTGATCGGGGGACTCCACGCCACCCTCATGCCCGAGGAAGCCAAGGAGCACGCGGACGCCGTCTGCATCGGCGAGGGCGAAGCCCTGTGGCCCAAGATCCTGGAGGATGCCAGGCATGGTGCCCTCAAGCCCTTCTACCGGGAAGAGCGACCCAGCACCTACGACATCTCCCGGACGCCCGTGCCGCGCTACGAGCTCCTGGACGTCAGCCGCTACAACCGCTTGACCGTTCAGACCAGCCGCGGTTGCCCCCTGGATTGCGAGTTCTGTGCCGCCTCCAGGATCTACGGCCGCTACCGCATCAAGCCGGTCGAGCAGGTGATGCGCGAGATCGACGCCATCGAGGCGGTCTGGCGTAATCCCTTCATCGAGCTCGCCGATGACAACACCTTCGTGAACAAGGACTGGGCCAAGCACCTGCTCCGGGAAATGGGCGAGCGGGATATCCGCTGGTTCACCGAGACGGACGTCTCGGTCGCCGACGACCCCGAGCTCCTGGACCTGCTTGCAAAGAGCGGCTGCCAGCAGATCCTCATCGGCTTCGAGAGCATCTTCTCGACCAGCCTCGATCGGCTGGATCGCTCGAACTGGAAGCGCAAGCGGATGGATGACTACAAGCGCGCCATCGATGCCATCCAGTCGAAGGGCATCACGGTCAACGGTTGCTTCATCCTCGGCCTGGACGGGGACACGCCGGACTGCTTCGAGCGCATCCGGGACTTCGTCCTGGACTCCAACCTGCTCGAGAGCCAGGTGACGGTCCTGACGCCCTTCCCGAACACGCGCCTCTACCACAGGCTGAAGGCCGAAGGACGGCTCTTGCAGGACGCCTACTGGGATCGCTGCACCCTCTTCGACGTGAACTTCGTGCCCAAGAACATGACGGGGCGCCAGCTCGAGGAAGGCCTCGTGTTCCTCTTCAAGGAGCTCTACAACGAGCGGGTCTGCACCCGGCGCAAGCGCCACTTCATGGAGATCCACAAGCGACTCCTCGCCGCCGGATGAGCCGCAAGGACTACCCGGGCGCGAGGCTGCTCAGCCAGGGCGCCCCGCAACTCGGTAGGCTCCCCGAACGCATGGCGGCTGCCTACGCGGATCGGACGGCCCTTGTGATGCGGCGCGGCCCGGAGCTCTCCCGCTGGACCTTCGACGATCTGGCGGCCAGGGTAAACGGGATGGTCGCCAGGCTGGAAGCAGAAGGGGTTCGGGCCGGCGACCGGGTCGCCCTCATGGGGGACAACAGCCCCGAGTGGATCCTGGCGTTCCTGGCGATCGTGACCCTGGGGGCGATCGCCGTGCCGCTGGACACCCAGCTCACCCCCGAGGAGCTCGCCCGGATCTTCGCGCACGCCGAGCCCACCTGCGCCTTCGTCGGCGCGCGCCTGCTCTCGACCTTCCCGCCCGGCCGAACGCTGATCCCGCTCGCTCCTGAGGAGTTCCTGACCCAGGCGGCCGCCTTCGCCTCACCCGCCTTGCCGGATGACGTGGCGGCCCTGCTGTATACCTCGGGCACATCGGGCAATCCCAA
Source organism: Pantanalinema sp. (assembly GCA_036704125.1). NCBI lineage: Bacteria > Bacillati > Cyanobacteriota > Cyanophyceae > Leptolyngbyales > Leptolyngbyaceae > Pantanalinema > Pantanalinema sp. Next base: position 74,194 of record DATNQI010000017.1, read on the forward strand.
GGGCGTCGCGCTGACGCACCGCAACCTCTGGGCGGACGCGCTCGGCTGCGCCGAGGTGCTCTACGTGAAGCCTGAGGATGTCTCCCTCTGCCTCCTGCCGCTGCACCATGCCTACTCCCTGACGTGCGCCCTGGTCGCGCTGGCCTCGGGGATCTCGCTCGCCTTCACCCCCAGCCTCAAGCCCGACTCCATCCTCAAGACCCTTCACGACGCGAAGGTGACGGCCATCCCCGCGGTGCCGCTGGTGCTCGATCACCTGGCGCGGGGGATCGAGGATCGAATCGCCGAGCTGCCGAAAACCCGGCAATGGATCGCCCGCGGGCTGATCGGCCTGGGCAGACGCCTGCGGCCTCTGCTGGGGGCCCACGTCGCCCGCTGGGTCTGCGCCCCGATCGTGCGGCCGTTCGGGCGCCTGCGTGGGCTGATCGTCGGAGGTGCGCCCTTGAACCCCGCCTCCGCCGGCTTCTTCCACGCGCTCGGCCTCACCGTTCTTCACGGCTACGGTCTCACCGAGACCTCCCCCGTCGTCGCCCTCACGCCGAGCCCCTGGCGCCCCGGTGACGGGGTGGGCGCGCCGCTGCGAGGAGTGGAGGTCTGCATCCACGATCCCGCCGACGACGGGATCGGCGAGATCTGGGTCCGGGGGCCGAACGTCATGGCCGGCTACTTCCGCAACCCCGAGGCGACCGCGCACGCCTTGAAGGACGGCTGGCTCAGGACCGGCGACCTCGGCCGGCGCGATGCCCGGGGCTACCTTCACATCCTGGGGCGCTCCAAGGACATCGTCGTCCTGCCGAACGGCAAGAACGTCTACCCGGACGAGCTGGAGCAGCACTACGGCCGAGGCGAGGCGATCGCCGAAATCTGCGTCGTCCCCGCCCAGGGCCCGGACGGAGCCGAGTACCCCCTCGGGGTGATCGTGCCGGACCCGGCGGCGCTCGATCGGCTGCTGGGGCCGGGCCGCTCGGCCGAGGCGGTCCGGGATCTGCTGAGCGAGGAAATCAAGCGCCTTTCGACGGGCCTGGCCGACTACAAGCGCCTCAAGCGCTTCGAGGTGCAAGACGCCCCCTTGCCCCGCAACAACGCCCGCAAGGTGTTGCGGCACGCGGTCCGCTCCGCCCTGGAGGCCGCGCGCGCGCATCAAGCGCCGCGCTGACGCTTCACGCGCGGATCTTCGGACCGACGCGCCCCGGCCTGGAAGGCACCCCCCGTTCCAACGGGGGGGATTGATCGAAGATGGCCGAAAACCTTTGCCAAGCAGATGCTTGTTCGTTTGGGCTTTGGAGACGAAGATAGCGAGCGAGCCTCAGAGGCGAAGGAGGCATGATGCGTCGCTCTCTTCTCTCGTTTTCAATCGGCGTCGGCCTGTTGGCGCTCGGGTGCCAGCAGGCGCAGACGGCTCCCCCCACGCCCGCCCCGACTCCCGCCGCCCAGCCGGCCAAGAGCGCGGTCCGGATGGAGGTCCTGGGATCCGCCTCGTACGAGCGGCTGGACGTGCGGGTCCACGAGCTGGGCCCGGGGGGGCGGGGCCTCATTGCGTCGGGATCCTACGCGCCGGCCCAGGTTCCCGCGGCTTTCGCGCTCGACTCGCTCATGCCGGGACGGATCTACCAGGTGACGGCGATCGCCCGTGACGGCGACGTCACGATCGCCTCCTCCTCGGCGAGCGTCGACGTGGGAACCCGGACCCTCGTGGCCACCCAGTCCCTCGCCCTTTTCGTCCCCTATCGGGTGGACACCGTGGCGGGGGGCGGCAGCAGCGGGGGGTACACCGACGGCGCGAGCAGCAGCGCGCGCTTCAACGCGCCTTCTGGCCTCGCGAGCGACGCGAGCGGTAGCCTCTACATCGCGGACCTGGGCAACCGCTTGATCCGCAAGATGGACGCCTCGGGCAGCGTCACCACCCTCGCCGGGATCCCGCGCTCCCAGAGCTCCCCGGTCAACCCCGGCGAGGCGATCCCCGCCCAGGCCTTCCTCGAGCCCTGCAGCGTCGCCATCGGAACCGACGGCCGGATCCTGGTGGCGGATCAAGGGCGCAACCAGATCCGGGCGATCACCCGGATCGGGGTGGTCGGGGACTTCGCCGGCCAGCTCGGCTTCACCTCGTTCGCGTCCGGTAGCGCCCAGACCGCCATCTTCAACAAGCCGGCGGCCGTGACGGTCTTGCCGAACGGCACGGTCGTCGTGGCCGACACCGAGAATCACCTGATCCGGGGGGTGAGCCTGACCGGCCAGGTCGTCGAGCTCGCGGGCATGTACGTGCCCTACTCGACGGGCGGGTACATCGACGCCGAAGGCGCCCAGGCGGCTTTCAAGCAGCCGGCGGGCCTGGTGGCGGACCGGGCAGGCAACCTCTACGTCGCCGATACGGGCAACCACTGCATCCGCAAGCTCACCCCCCAGGGCCGTGTCACCACCTTCGCGGGGAGGGCCGGATCGGCCGGCCACGCGGACGGTGACGCCCATGCGGCGCAGTTCAACTCGCCCACGGGTCTCGCCTGGGACGCGCACGGCCAGCTGTTCGTGGCGGACAGCGGCAACCACTGCGTGCGCATGATCTCCTCGGACGGTCGCGTCGTGACCGCCGCGGGCCGCCCCGGCGTCGCGGGCTTCTCCGACGGGCGCACCGTCAGCCGCATGCGGGACCCCTACGGGATCGCGGTCGCCGCGAACGGGGACGTGTTCGTGTCCGATCGCGGCAACCACGCCCTGCGCCGGCTGCGCTGAGTCACGGGCGCAGGGGTACTGGGGGCTCTGCCTGCCTAGATTCGCTCGATGACCGTGGCGATGCCCTGGCCGCCCCCGATGCACATGGTGACCAGGGCGGTGCCGAGCCCGCGGCGCTCCAGCTCGTCCAGGGCGGTCCCCAGGAGCATGGCGCCGGTCGCGCCGAGCGGGTGTCCGAGCGCGATCGCCCCGCCGTTGACGTTGACCCGCGCGGGATCGAGCTCGAGCGCGCGCATCACCTGGAGGACGACCGCGGCGAAGGCCTCGTTGATCTCCCACAGGTCCACGTCCTCGGCCCTCATGCCGGCGGCCTTGAGGGCCTTGCGGGTGGCGGGCTCGGGCCCGGTCAGCATGATGACGGGCTCGGACCCCTGGGTGGCCATGGCGCGGATGCGGGCGCGCGGCTTGAGGCCGTGGCGCCGCACGTAGTCCTCGGAGGCCAGCAGCACGGCGGCGGCGCCGTCTGCCAGGCCGCTCGAGTTGCCCGCGGTGTGGACGTGCCGGATGGCCTCCGCCTGGGGATAGCGCGCGAGCGCAAGCTGGTCGAGGGTCTCGCCCGCAGGACCGACCGCCGTGGCGCCCATTCCCTCGAAGGAAGCCTTGAGTCCGGCGAGGGCCGAACGGGTGGTCTCGGCCCGTGGCAGCTCGTCGGCCTCGAGGGCGATGGCCCCGCTCAGCGGGTCGCGCACGCCGACCAGGCTGCGCGAAAAGCGAGCGTCCCGGATGGCCTCGGCCGCGCGCTCCTGGGAGGTGAGGGCGAAGCGGTCCACGTCCTCGCGGGAAAAGCCCTCGAGGGTCGCGATCAGATCGGCGCTGATGCCCTGCGGGACCTGGACGAGCTTCTTTCGCAGCGTCGGGTTGTTGCCGTCGAGCGCGCCCTGGTCCGAGCCGAGCGGCACCAGGGACATGCTCTCGACGCCGCCCGCGACCACCAGCTCCTGCGCGCCGGCCATGATCCCCATGGCGGCGAAGTTGACGGCCTGCAGGCCCGACGAGCAGAAGCGATTGAGGGTCACCCCCGTCACCTCGTGGGGCCAGCCGGCCGTCAGGACGGCGTTGCGCGCGAGGTTTGCGCCCTGCACCCCCACCTGGGACACGCAGCCCACGATCACGTCCTCGACGTCCGCGGCCTCGATTGGCTGCCGCTCGACGAGCGGCTTGATGACTTGGGCGAGCAGCTCCTGCGGGTGGATGCGGCTGAGCGCTCCCTTCTCGGCTTTTCCGCGACCGCGCGGGGTGCGCAGGGCGTCCAGGATGTAGGCGGTAGACATGCTTGGCTCCTTGTACCGGGCGTTGCGACGACGATCCCCACCACCCTAGCCCAGCCGGTCGCCGGCGGCAAGCCTCGCGCCCTGGTGCGTGGGACGATAGAATGGAGCGGTGACCGTTCCCCTGTCAAAGGAGATAGCCCAGTCTTGAAGCACCGCACCTTCCTGGCGATCGCACTGCTCGCCGCCCTCAGCTCTCCCGCCCTGGCCCAGCCCTTCGCGGGCGGGGACCCCGCCGTCCGGGCCCAGGACGACCTCTTCCGCCACGTCAACGGCTCCTGGCTCGATTCCACCGCGATCCCCGGCGACAAGGCCTCGTACGGCACCTTCATGATCCTGCGCGAGAAGGCGGAGAAGGACGTCCGCACCCTGATCGAGGCCGCCGCGGCGCGCCCCGGCAAGGACCTCAATAGCCGTCTGGTCGGGGACTTCTACGCCGCCCTGATGGACGAGAAGCAAGCTGAGCAGCGCGGGGCCGCCCCCCTGAAGGATCCCCTCGCGCGGATCGCAGGGATCAAGGACCTGAACGGCGTGGCCGACGCGATCGCCCACCTGATGGCCATCGGCGTCGCGGGCCCCGTGGTGGCCGGCGTCGACGCGGACCCCAAGGCCCCGCTGACGAACGTCGTGTTCTGGGCCCAGTCCGGGCTCGGCATGCCCGACCGGGACTACTACCTCAAAGCGGGCGCCGAGGCCGAGGCCACTCGCGCGGCCTACCTGGCCTACCTGAGCGAGCTCAACCGTCTGGCGAAGGTCCCCGCGCCCGAGGCGGCCGCCAAGCGCACCCTCGCCTTCGAGACGGCGCTCGCCGAGCTGCACTGGAAGACCGCCGATCGGCGCGACGCCATCAAGACCTACAACCCCGCCCCGCGCGCGACCTGGGCCAAGACCTACCCGGCCTTCCCGTGGGAGCGCTTCGCCGACGCCGCCGGCATGCCGCGCGCCTCGGGCGCCATCGTGATGGAGCCCAGCTACTTCCAGGGTTTCGCCAAGCTCGCCTCCAGGACCTCCATGGCCGACTGGAAGGCCTACCTGACCAGCCGGCTGCTCGACAACTATGCCGAGGTCCTGGGCAAGCCCTTCCAGCAGGCCCACTACCGCTTCAAGGGTGAGCGCCTCCAGGGGCTCACGTCCATGCCCGAGCGCTGGCGCATGGCCGTCGGCCTGACCAACGACGCGCTGGGCGAGGCCATCGGGGCGCGCTACGTGGAGAAGCACTTCCCCGTCGAGGCCAAGGCCCGCATGCAGGCGCTGGTTTCGAACCTGCTCGCGATCTACCGCGAGAGCCTGGAAAAGCTCGACTGGATGACCCCCGAGACCCGCATGGCCGCTCTCGACAAGCTCGGCAAGTTCTCGGTCAAGATCGGCTACCCCGACCAGTGGCGCGGTTACGACGGCCTGGTCGTGCGCCGCGACGACGCCGTCGGCAACCTCGTGCGCGCGAGCCGCTTCGCCTTCTCGCGCGACATGAAGGAGGCGGGCAAGCCCGTCGACCGTGCGCGCTGGCACATGACGCCCCAGACGGTGAACGCCTACTACAACCCCTCGGGCAACGAGATCGTCTTCCCCGCCGCCATCCTCCAGCCCCCCTTCTTCGACCCCGCTGCCGACGACGCCTTCAACTACGGGGCCATCGGCGCGGTGATCGGCCACGAGATCAGCCACGGCTTCGACGACCAGGGCCGCCGCTACGACGGCGACGGCCGCCTGCGCGACTGGTGGACCGCCGGCGACCAGAAGGCCTTCGAGGAGCGGGCCGCGCGCCTCATCGCCCAGTACGACGCCTACGAGCCCCTGCCCGGTGAGCGGGTCAACGGCAAGCTGACCCTCGGCGAGAACATCGCCGACCTGACCGGGGTGGCCATGGCTCTCAAGGCCTACCATCGCTCCCTGGGCGATCGCCCGGCCGTCCAGCTCGACGGCCTCACCCCTGACCAGCGCTTCTTCTACGGCTACGCCCGCGTCTGGCGCACCAAGTACCGCGACGAGGCGCTCAAGACGCGACTGCTCTCGGACCCCCACTCGCCCGGACAGTACCGGACCAACGGGGTGGTGACCAACCTGGACGCCTTCCACGAGGCCTTCGGTCTCAAGACGGGCGACAAGCTCTTCAAGCGCCCCGAGGATCGCATCCGCATCTGGTAGCGCACCGCCGTCCATGGGTGAAGCCCCGGGGATTTCCCCGGGGCTTCACCCATGGACGCTCCTGGCCGCTTGGCCGACGGGGCGAATAGACCAAAGTACGCTCGAGTGGATTCAAAGGTCCGTTATTATTGCGTTTCTCAGCCCGAGCAAGTCGTGAGAGAGTCGTGTCTGGAACCCAAACCCCTCGGAAAAGGAAATCCCCATGTTTGCTCAGGACACCAGTGGCTTCATCGGCAGAGAGATGCTCGAGAAACTCGCCTTCCACCACGGGGCGACTCTCACCCACCTGGTCACCGCGGCCTGGATGGCTCGCCTGCTCGCCGAGGAGTTCGGCCTTGCGACCGTCGAGTGCGAGCGGATCTGGCACGCAGCGCTGCTTCACGACATCGGCAAGAGCGAGGTCCGGCGCGCGGTGCTCAGCAAGCCCGGCGCCCTGAGTGACGATGAGTTCCGGCAGATCAAGACCCACTGCCTGGCAGGCGGCGAGATGCTGCGCGAGATCGGGGCCCCCCTGAGCCTCGTGCAGGCCGCCGAGGAGCACCACGAGCGCTGGGACGGCCGCGGCTATCCGCGGGGCCTGGTCGGCTGCGAGATCTCGCTGGTCGGTCGCATCGTCGCGGTCGCCGACGGCTTCAGCGCCATGAGCGAGCATCGCTCCTACCGGCCGCGTCTGCCGCTCTCGCGGATCATGGAGATCTTCAACGCGGGGGCGGGCACCCAGTGGGACCCCGCCATCGTGGCCCTGCTCGCCTCGCCCCGCGTTCAGCGCGCCATCGTGGACGAGCTGGGATCCGACGACGAGGCGGAAGACCTTCAGGGCGCCGCCGGGCGCTGAGATCGTCCGGTTTCGTCGAAAGGCTTCGCAGGGGCCGGATGGACAACGCGCTTGCGTGTTCAGTAAGATGGGGCCGTCCTGCCTGCCTCGGCCCGAGGCGTCTCGAGAGGAATACCGCGCGATGATGACCACCGACTACGCCCACCTGGCCGCGAAGATCCGGGTGATCCCGGACTTCCCGAAGCCCGGCGTCAGCTTCAAGGACATCACCCCGCTGATGCAGGACGCCGAGGCCCTGCGCGAGGTGATCGACGTGGTGGCCGAGCGCTTCCGGGGCGCGGGCATCGACCAGGTGATCGGCATCGAGTCCCGCGGCTTCATCTTCGGCGCGGCCCTCGCCTACGCTCTGGGAGCGGGCTTCGTGCCGGTCCGCAAGGCGGGCAAGCTGCCCGCGCCGACTCACGCGTGCGAGTACGCCCTGGAGTACGGCACCGACGTCCTCGAAATCCACTGCGACGCGGTGAAGCCCGGCGAGCGCGTCCTGGTCGTGGACGACGTGCTCGCCACCGGCGGGACGGCCCTGGCGGCACTCGAGCTCGTCCGCAAGCTCGAAGGAGAGGTCGCGGGCTTCACCTTCCTGATCGAGCTGTCCTTCCTAGGCGGCCGTGACAAGCTTCAGGGGCTCGAGACCTTCTCGGTGCTTCGCTACTGACCGTCGCGCGCACGACCGGATCCGCCGGATCCTTTCCGGCGCCCTGCGCCTGGTCGGCGAGCGCGATGCGCACCCCCTCGAGATCCCCGGGCGCCGGGTACCGCGAATCGTAGAGGACCAAGGCGTTGGTCAGCCCCCAGCGAGGAGCGGCCAGGATCGTGCCGCGGTAGGCCATGCCGACCGACGGTCCTCCGTCCAGGTTGAGCGCGTCGTGCGCGCCGAGCGCGCGCATGGCCTCGGCGGACTGGCCCAGGGTCATGGGCGAGGGGAAGCACGCCACGATGAGCTCGGTCCCGCCCCTGGCAAGCCCGAGCGCCACGCGAGGGTGGCGACCGAACAGGTTCGGGTCCTTGAAGCCCTCGCGCCTGGGCTGCAGCCAGACCTTGCCGTCGCGCAGCAGCCTGGGCCCCGAGGTGATCGAGAAGCGCGCGCGCCGGTGATCGGGCCTTCCGTCGAGGCGCAGGGTCGCGATCCGGGCCCTGCCCTCGGGGCCGATGGTCAGGGCGGTGCCGCGATCGTCCCAGTCCCGGTGCTGGAGCACGCGCCCTTGGCTGACGAGGGTACCCATGGTCTCGGCGGTGCGGATGCTGAAGAAGGTGCCGTTGACCAGGGCTGCGGCGTGCGCGGCCTCGGTCATCCCCGAAAAGGCCTCGCGCCGCCGAAGGGGCGCGCCGGTCCCGTAGGCGAAGCGCACCGCGACCCGGGTCATGGGGTCGGCCAGATCCGCGCGCAGGCGCAGGACCGGCCAGGAGTGGCGACCGACCTTCACCCGGTGACGCTCGAAGGCGACCGGGGCCGCCGCTGCCCTTTCGCTCGCGATGACGCTCGCCCACGTCACGGCGCCGAGCGCGATCGCAACCCATCTTGGCCATCGAAGCGTCATTCCCGCCCTCCTGCCGCCGCGCCCGATCCATGGTCGCGATCGCGCTAGCCTCGCGCCTCGGCGAAACGCCCGAGATCCCTTGGTCCAATCCCGGTAGACCCATGGATGGCCGGCGCCCCGCCGCGCCGGGTGCGGCAACCACGAAAAACGCGCTGCGCGCTCGCGTGGGTTTTGAACGTGAGGCGGGGTATCTTGAGAGGGGGGGGCCTCCCCCCTCTCAACGATCGCTTCAAACAGGAGGAGCCCGTGATCCGTCGTGTGATGCTGGTGATGCTCTCGGCTCTGGTCCTTTTCCCGCCCGGCGCGGCCATGGCCCAGCGCGCGCCTCAAGCGCCCGGCTCCCTCACCTTCGTGGCGGCCTCCGGGGCCCAGGGCCAGGGCCCCAACGCGGTGGACGGCGATCGCACCACGGTCTGGGTGGGCCTCGCGCGCCGCACCGACGCCTGGATCACCTTCCGGCTGCGCGAAGCGCAGGCGCTCGAGGGGGTGCGGGTCGCGATGGCGGCGATGCCCGCCAACACCTCCTACCGGATCGAGACCTCGCAGGACGGCCGGCGCTTCGAGAAGGTGCTCGCCGATCTTCGCAACGAGAGCGACGAGCCGGTGGAGCGCCGCTTCTCGGCGCCGCGGCCGATCACGTTCGTGCGCCTGGCCTTCACCAACGGCTCGCGGCAGGCGGTGATCCCCTTCACCCTCTACGAGGTCTCGCCCTTGAGCGAGCCCGCGGCGGCCCTCCCCTCGGCGTCGCCGGCCGCGCCGCGCATCCTCGGGGCGGTGCTCGGCAGCCACGAGGGCGAGCGCGTGCTGGTGGTGGTGGGCGACGGCTTCGCCGAGCCCTTCGAGGCGGTCCGCGCCGACGGGCGCTCCCTCGAGATCCTGGCCGTCACCCCGACCCAGATCCTCTGCCGCTACCCCTACGCGCGCACGGCGCGCCTCTTTCTGTCGCTCTCGGTCGGGGGCAAGGCCCTTTCGCGCACCGTCTCGCCGGTCAAGCGCGAGATCCGCTGGGAGGATCGCCCCCTCTCGGACCGCTAGCTTTCGGGGGCGGCGGGCACCTCGCGGGGCTCCTTGAAGAAGGTGAAGCGCCCGTCGGCCACGTCCACCTTGATGAAGTCCCCCTCGCCGAACTCCCCCTTGAGGATGAGCTGGCTCAGGGGCGTCTCGATCTGCCGGGCGATGGCGCGGCGCAGGGGGCGCGCCCCGAAGGTCGGGTCGTAACCGACCTCGACGAGCTGGGCCTTGGCGGCGGGGGTCAGCTCGAGGCCGATCGCCTGGCCGTGGAGCTTGCGGCGGGTCGCCTCGAGCAGGAGGTCCGCGATCGCGAGGACCTGCTCCTGGCCCAGGGGCTGGAAGATGACGATCTCGTCGATGCGGTTGAGGAACTCGGGCCGGAAGGTCTCCTTCATGGCCTCGCGCACCGTCTCTTTGACGCGCTCCCAGCCGGGGCCCGTCGCGTCGTCGGGGCTGGCCCCCCGGAAGCCCAGGGTCGCCCCCTTGAACATCTCGGAGGCCCCCACGTTCGAGGTCATGATGACCACGGTGTTCTTGAAGTCCACCGTGTGGCCCCTGGCGTCGGTGAGCCGGCCGTCGTCCAGGATCTGCAGCAGGATGTTGAAGACGTCGGGGTGGGCCTTCTCGATCTCGTCGAAGAGCACCACCGCGTAGGGCCGGCGCCGCACCGCCTCCGAGAGCTGCCCGGCCTCCTCGTAGCCGACGTAGCCGGGAGGGGCGCCGATCAGGCGGCTGACGGTGTGCTTCTCCATGTACTCGGACATGTCGAAGCGGAGCATGGCCTGCTCGTCGTTGAAGAGGTAGTCCGCGAGCGCCCGGGCCGTCTCCGTCTTGCCGACGCCCGTGGGGCCCAGGAAGATGAACGAGCCGATGGGGCGATCGGGGTCCTTGAGGCCGGCGCGCGCGCGGCGCACCGCCTCGGACACCGCCCGGATGGCCTCGTGCTGCCCGATCACCCGCTGCTGGATCACAGCCTCCATCTGCAGCAGGCGCTCCTTCTCCTCGCTGGCGAGCTTGCTCGCGGGGATGCCCGTCCACTCGCTCACGACGATCGCGATCGAGTCGGCGGTGACGATGGGCTCGGTGGTGCCGCGGGCCGTCTCGTACTCGCGCTTGAGCGTGTCGATCTGGCTCTTGATGAGCGCGATCTCGCCCTTGAGGCGCGCGGCGTCGTCGTACCGCTCGCCGGTGACGGCTGCCTGCTTCTCCTGCTCGAGCTGGCCGAGGCGCGACTGCTGGTTCTTGAGGGCGTCGCTGCCCGAGCGGCTCTCGAGGCGCTCCATGGCGGCGGCCTCGTCCAGCAGGTCGATGGCCTTGTCGGGCAGGTACCGGTCGTTGATGTACTTGTCGGCCAGATCGACCGCCGCGACGATGGCCTCGTCGGCGATCTTGACGCGGTGGTGGGCCTCGTAGGAGTCGCGCAGCCCCCGCAGGATCTCGACGGCCTGCTCGGAGGTGGGCTCGGCGACCAGCACCGCCTGGAACCGTCGCTCGAGAGCGGCGTCCTTCTCGATGTGCTTGCGGTACTCGTCGAGGGTGGTGGCGCCCACGCACTGCAGCTCGCCGCGCGAGAGCGCCGGCTTGAGCATGTTGGCGGCGTCCATCGCCCCCTCGGCCCCCCCCGCGCCGACCACGGTGTGCAGCTCGTCGATGAAGAGGATGATCTTCCCCTGCAGGGCGCGGATCTCGTCGACGAGGCCCTTGAGGCGCTCCTCGAACTCGCCGCGGTACTTGGTGCCCGCGATCATCCCCCCCAGGTCCAGGGCGAGCACGCGGCGCTCGCGCAGGAGGTCGGGGACCTCGCCCGAGGCGATCCGCAGGGCGAGCCCCTCGGCGATGGCGGTCTTGCCCACGCCCGGCTCGCCGATGAGAACGGGGTTGTTCTTGGTCTTGCGGCTCAGGATGCGGATCACCCGCTGGATCTCCTTGTCGCGCCCGATGATGGGGTCCAGCTTGCCGTTCTCGGCCATGGCGCTGAGGTCGCGCGCGTAGCGCGTGAGGTTGGGCGGAAGCGCGCTCGCCTCGAGGACGTTGCCGTAGGGCATGGCCGTCAGCTTGCTTCGCAGGTCCTCGGGGTCCAGGTGGGCGCCGGCGAGCAACTGCGACGCGTAGCTCTCGCCTTCGAGCAGGAGGCCGAGCAGCAGGTGCAGGGGGGTGATGAGGCCGTGGCCGAGCTCGGCGCTCTGGAGCTGGGCGATCTCGAGCACGCGCTTGACCCGGGCGGCGAGGCCGACCCGGGTCGCCTGGACGGGCGGGCTGCGCCGCAGCACCTCGGCGAAGCGCGCCTCGAGCCCCTCGGCAGAAAGTCCCGCCTGCTCGAGCAGGGCCTGGGCGCCGCCGGGCTCCTGGCAGAGGGCCAGGAGCAGGAACTCGGTGGTGATCTGCTCGTGGCCCCAGCTCAGCGCGGTCTGGGCGGCGCGCTGGAGGATCTGCTTGGACTCGTCGGAGAAGCGCGAGAGCATGCTGTCGCGTCCCCGGGGCCTGGGGCCGAAGAGGCCCTCGAAGAGCGCCTCGAGCCCGCCGAAGGCGGCGCCTCCGCCCGCGATCGCGCTCTGCATGGCGCTTGCGCAGTGGTGGCAGAGGTCCAGGGCCTGGTCGACGCCGTTGACGTGCTGGCGGATGTGGACGGTCGCGGGCCGCTGGCGGCAGTTCTGGCACTCCATGGCGTCCCCCCTCTCGACTCGAGACATGGATCCATGCGATCATGGGGGGCTTTGGCCTCAAGGCCAATAGAGAAGCAGGCCATGGCCATGGTAGCATGGGGGCTTGACCACCGAACCCTTGAAAGGACCTGCCCCCTCGCATGAAAGTCAAAATCGATCTCGAAAATCTCGCCTGTGATCTGATGGACGTCGACCTGGTCGAGCTCAGCATGCTGCACGACGCGCTGGCGACCTACGTGGAGACCCTCTACCCCGAGGTGGCCGCGGCCCTCCAGGAGGGCACGCCGCTCGACGACGCCCTCGAGGGGGTCGACGAATCCGACGCCTTCAAGGTGCGGACGATCGTCGAGCGGCTCTACGACAAGCTGGACCGCCCCCTCGGCATCCTCGAGGAGGAGACGGAGCGGCAGGCGGTCATGGAGGTGGGCGATCGCGTCCGGATCCTGCTCGACAGCGCGGACGAGGCCACCATGCTGCACGAGGCGGCCCGCGAGCTCGGCGACCAGGTCGGCCGGGCGCTCGAGGCGAGCGACATCCCCTATCCCGACGCCGAGGGCCTGGTGCGCGAGTTCGCCAGCTGGTTCGATCCGGACGACATCCCCGAGTACCCGTACTTCATCGAGATGGAGGTCGCCGACGCCCGGATCATCGCGCAGCTGGCCGAGCGGGTGAACGCGCACCAGCCCACCGACAAGATGGCGCAGCTGCTCAAGGTGATGCAGGCTGCCTCCGAAGCCGACGGCGACGACGGCGAAGACGCCGACGAAGCGGAGTAGGCCCTGCTGCGCCGCCTGATCGATCGGGTGTCGGGGGAGGCCCCGGGCGACGTGACGCTCGAGGCGGCCTTCGCCGACCTTGCGCTGCCTGTAGGGGTGGGCGATCGCCCCTACACCTTCGTCAACATGATAACGACCCTCGACGGCAAGGCGGTGGTGGGCGGCGCGGGCACGACCTGGACCGTGGGCAGCGACACCGATCATGCGCTCTTCAAGTGGCTGCGCCGCTCGTGCGACGCGGTCCTCTCGGGGGCCTCGAGCCTCACGGCCGACGAGATGCCCTACCCACGCGTCAGCGAGACCGAGCGCGAGCGGCGCGTGGCCGCGGGCCTGCGGCCGGTGCCGCTGTGGGTCGTTGTGAGCGGGCGCGCCAACGTGCCGCCCACCCTGCGCCTCTTGAAAGAAGGCGGCGAGGACGTCCTGGTGGTGGTGAGCGCTTCGGCGCCGCGGGACCGGGTCGCCGCCCTTGAAGCGGTCGTGCCGGTGCTCCGGCTCGGCGCGTCGTCGGTACCTGTGGGGGCGCTCGTGCGGAAGTTGCGTGAGGAATACGGGGTGCGCCGCCTCTACTGCATCGGCGGGCCCACCCTCAACGCCGCCATGCTCGCCGACGGCGTCCTCGACGAGCTGTTCATGACGCTCGCCCCCAAGATCCAGGGAGGGCGGGGGATGACGACCATGATCGAGGGCGACGCCCGTCCCCCCGAGGCCCTCAAGACGGCCAAGCTACTTTCGGCCTACCAGGAGGAAGACGAGCTCTTCATGCGCTACGCACTGAGCGAGGCGGCAAAGCGGCTTCGTTCGACCCCTTGATGTGCGATGCCCCCGCAAGTGCGGATCGATAAGACGGCCAGCAGGGCTTCAAACTGCTGGCCGTCTTTCTTTGCTACAGGTGCTGCGAGGGATGGCTCAACGGCCATGTCCCCTATAGGTTTGAGGATTCGCCCACCAGCCAGGATTGGACATGTTGCGGTAGGTGTTCGGCGAGTTCCAGAAAGACCGGTCCCCCATCCCCAGGTGAACCTTTTGCGGTTGCTGTTGCTGTTGGGCGGCGCGGGCCTTCAAGACGTTCAGGAGCAACTCATCCTGCGTCATCTTGGGCGCCTGAGGCTTCTTCTCGGGGACCTGCTTGGCCTGGTTCTGCTGGGCCTTCGGCTTGGCCGAGGCGATCGCGGCGCTCTGCTTCTGTGTGATGCCAAACATGGTGTCCCCCTATCAACGTCGAACCGAAACCCACTACCAGGTTATCCGGTTCAGCCGGCAAACACATTCTTAACAACCGGAAAGCGTTAGGTAAAGATATCGTTGCGGGCTCACCTCTGGGCCGGAATACTCAGGTGGCCTCAGCCTAGTTGCTTGCGCTTTTCACGCGCAATCAACCACTCGGCCACTGCCAGGTTGATACCCCAGCCTGCTGCCATAAAGAGGGTTCTTGCCGACTCACCATGGATACTCGGGAACATGAACCAAGGGATGTGGGTAAAGACCTGAGTACCGGCGCCAAGGCCCAGGGCGTAGCTGCGGATCATCCAGGCACGGTGGTGAGAGATATTGCGCTTCCGAATTGCAGCGTGGCCGAGAACGATGAACCATGCCATGGCCGCACCTACCAGAAGCCGGATGACATTCAGGCTCAGACTGTCAAATTTGGCGACTCCCTCAGGTTTTGCAATCGGATAGATCAGAGTCATCCAGATCCCTGATAGCGCCACGACTAATCCGGAAAAGACGAGTACCTTTCCGACCACGCGGTGCCACTTGGGCTTGCGGCTGAGGATGCCGGGAGAGAATTGAAATGCTCCCAGGACGGAATAGATCAGGGAGCAGATGATGTGCCGCACGACTGGAATCGGGGCCGCATGAGGGTGTGAATCCGGCGGGTCCCTTGTCGCAGCCTCGGCTTCGCTGGCACGATCGGGGTCTGGTCCTCAATACCGGAAGGTCGCGCCGACAAAGCCGTAGCTGCCCGAGGGCCGGTTCAGGCGATTGAGCATGTCGCCGGCGCTGAAGTGCTCATAAGTGCAGTGCAGGCTCAGATGCTCGAGCGCCGACCATGCCCCGACGACGCGGAGCAGGCCGCCGATCTCGTGGCCCGGGAGGCTTTGGGTGCCCGGATAGGCGCGCATCAGGCCGCCATAGGCTGCATCGTCCTCGTTGAGCCGCCGTGCGAAGCCGTATTCGATCATGAGATTGGTCGTCGGCGTCGGCGAGACGGATATTCCCGGCGCTATCAGCAGCAGGTTGCTAGCGCTTAGAAACAGACCTTCGCTAAGATAGTTGGAGCTGGCGTAGAGCTGATTGAACCCCTTCAGGGTCCCGGTTCCGTAAGCACCGCCGCCTGAGGCGACGTCGATATGGGCCCCGAGTCGAGGCTTCCAACCCTGCTCGGACAGCGCCAGGCTCTGGACGGCGAACAGTCCCCAGGCGTCGATGTCGCGGTCAATGTGTTGGCCGGTCTGGCGCGCAAGCGTCCAGTCGAAGTTCAGATCGCCCCCCCGACCCCACAGGCGCACGCCGTAGGTGTCGCGCCTTTCGAGTCCTGTGCGGTCGCCAGAGCGGAAGGAGGGGTTCTGGCTGTGGAACCAAAACGGGTCCAGGTAGATGTTGGGCTCCATGCCGGGCGAGACGATCAGGCTGGCGTTGAGCCCCTGTAGGCGCTCTGCATGGTCGATCGCTTCGTCGAAGGCCCCTCGCCCCAGGCGTGTGCCCCGCATGTCAAACGCGCCGAGACGATATCTCGACCCGTGGACAGAGAGGCGCACGCCATTCCAAGTTCGGTGTATGTTGGGACCGTCGGCGACGCTCACCAGCTGCCGTGGGCCGTCGGCGAACTCCTGACGTCCGGCCATGGCGCCCACCAGGATTGAACCGACGTACCTGCGGGCGTCGATGAATAGCTGCTGCAGTGAGGTGTCGTTCTGGAAGTTGGCGGTGGCGGCGCTGCGGCGGCCTGCAACCTGGCCGATACCAATCTCGCTATAGACGCGAAGGTTGGGGTTGATCCGAAGATCCGCGCCGAGAATGTCGCGGAATAGGCCCTGCTGATAGTCATTGTCGCTGCTCAGTTGCCCGTTGTCATAGGTGACGTAGCGCAGGCGGGTTTCGGCGCTCAGGGTTAGGGAGGCCTCGCCACCGAGCGGCATGGCCTTGGACGAAGGCGCGGTGCCAGCCGCGCGCATGCTCGTCCAGTCCTCTGCCCAGCGACTGACAAACCGGCTCTTCCATTCCGCAGGCCCCCATCCGGTGGCGTTTTGGGGATAGGGATCGGCGAAGGGCGGGGCGGCAGCGCCTGGTATCGTGGCTTCCGTATGCTTGGCGCTCGCCGTCTCGTCTGACGTGACCGGCGTCGAGGCCTGGGCAACGTCGGTCCAAGCTAACATGCAGATGACACTTGCGCCACTCACGTAAGCCCTCGCCAAGGTTTGCCACCAAGGCTTCTGGTTTGCCATCGATAGCTTCAAGTTTGCGTGGGGATCGCGGTGCCCGGCTCGCGTCATGACGCGTCTGCGCTGGGCGACTGGCGGGTTGCGTGCGCACGGCTTCCAACCGCGATGGCGAGCGCGACGGTAATCAGGGTCGCCGCGACTGCGAACGTGAAGCGCATACCGGTGGCGACGGCGTCAAGACCGGCGGCGGTGATGTCGTTTGCCCCTGATGAGAGCGCGAACGCTGCACCCATGACAGATGCGCCGGTGATAAGCCCGAGATTGCGCGACAGGTTGAGCATGCCGGAGATGACGCCCCGCTGGTTTTGGCGGATATCGGTCATGACGGCGGTGTTGTTGGCTGTCTGGAATAGCGCATAGCCGGCGGTGATGACGACGATGGGGGCCAAGTAGCCGGCGATGCCGAACGTCGCCGGCAGAATCGAGAGAATGAAGGAAGCGCCCACTATCCCGATGAGCCCGGCGATGGTCATGCGCGGTGCACCGAAACGGTCCACGATACGACCGGCCGGCACACCGCTCAGCGCGGCGACGAGCGGCCCGACCGACAAGGCGAGTCCGACGGCAGTCGTGTCGAGTCCGAGTGCGCGCGAGAGGTAGAACGGCCCAACCACCAGCGTCGCCATTATCACCGTCGACACGAGCGCGCTCATCGTGAGGCCCGCGCTCAGCCTTGGATCGTGAAACATCGCCAATCGTAGCAAGGGAGAAGCTGCTCTCGCCTCGGCGTGCACGAAGAGGCTGACTCCGAATGCAGCCGCCAACAGCAGAGCGATGTTGAGCGGACCGAAATGGCCACGCCCCATCGTCATGGCGAGCGCATAAGCCGAAAGCGTCAGGGCAAGCAGCAGCATCCCCACGAGGTCAAAGCCGACCCGATCCGTCTTCGATTCCTGGCGATCAACGGGCAGGTAGCGATGCGCGAGAACCAGCGTCATGATGCCCAGCGGTACGTTGACGAGGAAGATGGCTGGCCAACCGAATCCGGCGATCAGGACGCCGCCGAGCGAAGGGCCGAGCGCGGTGCCGATGGCGGACATCGTTCCAAGTAGCCCCATGGCGCTACCTGTCTTTTCCTTCGGTACCGTCTCACCGACAAAGGCCATGGTGAGGCTCATCATGACGGCCGCACCCAACCCCTGTACCGCCCGAGCGACTATCAGGAACCGGAGCGTTGGCGCGACGCCGCAGATGAGCGAGGCCGCCGTGAACAGGAAGATGCCGGCCAGTAGCAGCCGTCGGCGGCCGGTGAGGTCACCGAGCCGTCCGACGCTCACGATGACGGTGGTGATGGCGAGGAGATAGGCGATGACGATCCACTGGACCTCCTGGAAGGTGGCGCCGAACGCGTGGGCCAACGTGGGCAACCCCACATTGGCGATGCTGGTGCCGAGCGACGGCAGCAGCATGGACAACGAAAGGCTCGCCACAGCCTTCCATGCCGAAGACGCGTGTTGCGCACCGCCGGTTGCTGCGTCCTCTCTGGCTTTCATGATCGGTTTCAAGACGAACTCCTTCGCTATGCGACACCCGAAACGTAGCTGTCACAAGCGTACTCAGGTGCCGGACATGGCGGAAGGCGCACGACGTTCACTTTATCCATGCGCCTGACGCCATGTCGCATCCCATCCGTGCTAGGATCGGCGCATGTCGACTCCCGATCTCAACTTGCTGATCCCCCTCGATGTGCTCCTCGCGGAAGGCAACGTCGCGCGCGCAGCCCAACGGTTAAGGCTGAGTCCGTCTGCGATGAGCCGGGCGCTGGCGCGACTGCGCAAGACGACGGGCGACCCGCTATTGGTCAGGGCCGGACGTGGTCTCGTTCCTACACCACGGGCGCTCGAACTCCGCGAGCGGGTCAGTCACCTCGTGCGGGACGCAGAAGCACTACTTCGCCCTGCGGAGAAGCTCAACCTCGAGCAGCTCGTCCGAACGTTCACGCTGAGGACCAGCGACGGTTTCGTGGAAAACTACGGCTCGGCCCTGATTGCGCGCGTCAACGAGGAGGCACCCGGCGTGCGGCTGCGCTTCGTGCAGAAATTGAACAAAGACAGCGCGTTGCTTCGCGATGGAACCGTCGATCTGGAAATTGGCGTCGTAGGGGAGACGACGGGTCCGGAAGTGCGTGCGCGCGCACTGTATCGTGACCGTTTCATTGGCGTCGTGCGAATGGGGCACTCGATGAGCCAGGACGATATCACGCCCGCCCTTTATGCATCCGGCCGGCACATTAGCGTTTCGCGGAGGGGGCTCGACACGGGACCGATTGATGAAGCCTTGAAGCCGTTCGGACTGGAACGGGAAATCGTCACGATCGTCGGTGGTTTTTCAACCGCGCTGGCTCTGGCTCGGGCCTCCGACCTGATCGCCACTGTTCCCGAACGACACACCGGAAACCTACGCACTGGAATGCATAGTTTTCCCCTTCCGGT
>DATNQI010000018.1 GCA_036704125.1 Pantanalinema sp.
CAACCAGGGCATCATCCAGGACCCCGACCTGATCTATCCGGGGCAGCTGCTGCTCATCCCGGGGGGGCCTCACGCGCGCACGAGCGCCCCCGAGCGCCGGCACGCCTCGAAGGGCTCCAGGCACTCCCTTCGCACCACCGAGCGCACGAGCCCCCACGCCCCCGTTGACCACGCGCGCACCCGCGCGGTGGTGTCGCGCAAGGCGGACGGCGGCTTCGACGTCGCGCTGCGGAGCGCCGACAAGCGCGAGGCCCCGCGCATGGCCAGGCCACCGGCACGCCAGGTGGTCGCCAAGCCCCCGGCCCAGCCGCTCCAGCCCGGGGTGGTCGGCGACCAGTTCCAGGGCCACCGCCGCGTCGACGGTCACTTCTACCGCATCTCGCAGGGCAGGCTCGTCTGGGCCGACGACCGGACGCCCGTTCGCGGCGACTGGAGCAAGCGCCTGGGCGAGCAGGTCTATCCCAACCGCCAGGCGCCTGTCTCCGAGCCGCAGGCGCTTTCCGGGCCGCAACCTCCCGCTCCCCCGGTCGTCCCTGCCGCCGTGGCCCCGGCCCCCGAGGCCTCGAGCGCAGAACCGACCATCCAGGGGCATCGCCGCGTCAACGGCACCTTCTTCGTGCGCACCGAGGCGGGCCTGTTCTGGTCCGACGACGGCACCCCGGTGCGACAGGACGCCCAGCGCACCTCGGCAGCGGTCCCCTGATTCGAGTCGCGCCCACCGGCGCCCCCCGCCGTGGGGGGCCTCGCACGCGCGGGGCAGGCCGTTGACACCCCCTCATCGGGAGTTACACTTGACCCCAGGACCGACAAACGCCCCCTGAAGCACCAGGCCCGCCGCCCAGTCAGGCCCCCCCGCCGCAACATTCTGACCCGTTCGAGCCTCGCGAGATCCACGCGAGAGGCCACCCGCACGCGACGGTGTGGAACGCTTGCACGAAGGGGTGAAGGCGATGGGCAGCTTCAAGCACTACCTACCGGCCGCCAACGGTGCGGAGCAGATCCTCCTCGAAGAACTCGCCCGGGAGCACCCCCGCCACCTCTCGGTGCACAGCCGGCAGGTCCGCGAGACGGCCCAGCTCTTCTTCGAGGCGGACGACCAGAGCCTCGCGAGCTACATCTGGTTCATGCTCGCCAGGCTGCGCAGGCTCCAGCGCAAGGTCGAGGAGATCTACCTCCAGCCCGCCAGCATGTCGCAGAGCGATCGCGAGCGCGCCCTGCGTTGAGCGTTCCCTCTCGTCTCCTCTCTGGCAGGCCCGGATGAAGCACCTCACCTTCCACCACCTGAACTCCTTGATCGCCGCCAAGGTCGCCCTGGTCATGGCGCTCATGCTCGCGCTGCTCGTCGCCAGCGGCGCGATCTTCCTCCGCCAGGTCCTGGTCGAGCGCATCGAGCAGGACGGCCAGCGGATCGCCGACAGCGTCGCCCAGGGGCTCAACGCCGACAACCTGCGAGCCCAGCAGATCTCGCGCGACCTGCTGGCCATGCAGCAGAGCGGCGGCTTCGGAAAGCGCAAGGCCATCCTCGACCTCATGGAGAGCCTGCTGCGCAACACCCCCAACATCCTCTCCACCTACGCCAACTACGAGCCCGACGCCGACGGCCAGGACGCGCGCTGGCGCACCCATCCCGCCATGCCGGGCGGGCGCTTCACCCCCTACTGGTATCGCAAGGGCGATCGCCTCATCCTGACCGGGGTCGAAGACATCGACGCCATCGCGTTCTACGCCGAGACCAAGCGAAGTGGCGCCCCCCTCATCACCGAGCCCTACCGTTACCTGGGCATCCCCATGGTCTCCTACACCCTGCCCCTGCGCCTCCACGGGCGCTTCGTCGGGATCACGGGCACCGACCTGAGCCTCGAATCGATCAACCGGGCAATCGCGCGCCTGCCCACCATGCCCCACTCCCACCTCTTCGTCCTGAGCCCCCAAGGCCGCCTGATCGTCGCTCCGCGGCCCGGGGACTACGCCCGGCCCTACGCCGACTCGTCGCTCGCGAAGCTCGACTGGCAAGCGCTGAGACGCCAGGCCCCGGGCGCGGTGGTGACCCTGAGCGACCCCCTCGACGGCAAGCCCGCCTGGAGCTTCTCGAGCCGGGTGGAGACGGGCGCCTGGCACGTCGTGCTCCTGGTCGACAAGGCGGCCACCATGAGGCCGCTCAACCACTTCCTCTGGACGCGCGCCATGGGCACGGCGGGGATCCTGCTCGCCCTGACGGCCATGCTCATCTGGCTCATCGGGCGGGCCACCCGGCCGCTCGCCCCCATGGCGGCCGCGTGCGAGGCCCTCGCCCAGGGCGACCTCCAGCGGGTGCGACGGCTCGTCGAGCAGCTCGGAGACCTGCCGGGCGACGACGAGTTCAGCCGGATGGCAGGGGCCTTCAGGCAGGCGATCGCCTACCTGAGCGAGCTCAGCGCGCACTTCCAGCGCATCGCCCGGCACGACCTCTCGGGCGCGATCACGCCCGCCGGACCCCACGACCAGCTCGGCCTGAGCGCCCAGGCGATGCTCGCCGGCCTGCAGGAGGCCACCGCGAGCCTCGAGGCGCGGACCCGAGAGCTGGAGGCCAGTCGACGAAGCCAGGCCACCCTGCTCTCCAACTTGCCCGGCATGGCCTACCGGTGCCGGCTCGACCCTCACTGGACCATGGAGTTCGTCAGCGAGGGCAGCATGGCCCTCGCCGGCTACGCCCCGGACGACCTCGTCCTCAACCGGCGCCTGGGGTACGCCGACCTGATCCATCCCGACGACCGCGAGCAGGTGCGCCGGGAGGTCGAGGCGTCGCTCGAAGAACGCCGCCCCTTCCGGCTCGTCTACCGGCTATGCACCGCCGAAGGAGAGATCAAGTGGGTCTGGGAGCAGGGGGTGTGCGTGCTCGGCGAGCACCCCGGCGAAATCCTGCTCGAGGGGCTCGTCATCGACATCTCGGACCGCAAGCGCCTCGAGGAGACCCTCGAAAAGCGCAACCGAGAGCTCCAGGAGCTCGACCGCCTCAAGAGCTCTTTCGTCAACGCGGTCTCCCACGAGCTGCGCACGCCCCTGACCTCGATCATGGGCTACGCGGAGTTCCTGGAGGACGAGCTGGGCGGGGCGCTCAGCGCCGATCAGGCCGAGTTCGTGAAGCAGATCCAGGCGAGCAGCCAGCGCCTGAAGCGACTGATCGACGATCTGCTGGACTTCGCGCGGATCGAGGCCGGCACCTTCAAGCTCGCGGTGGCGCCCTTCGACCTGGGCGACAAGGTCGAGGAGATCGTCGAGAGCCTGCGGCCGCAGGCCGCTCAGGCGAGGGTCACCCTGCTCAGCGAGGTGACGGGCGCGCCCGGCGAGCTGAACGCGGACGCCCAGCGCCTGGGACAGGTCCTCATCAACCTGATCGGCAACGCCCTCAAGTTCACCCCCGAGGGCGGCCGCGTCACGGTCCGCCTGAGGCGCGAGCCGGACGCCATGGTCTGCGAGGTCGAGGACGACGGGCCGGGAATCCCGCCCGAGGATCAGCCCCTGCTCTTCCAGCGCTTCAGCCAGCTCGAGGCGGGCAAGCACAAGGGCGGCACCGGCCTGGGGCTTGCGATCTCGAAGGCCCTGGTCGAGGCCCACGGGGGAAAAATCGGCCTCGAGAGCACCCCTGGCCGAGGCAGCGTCTTCTGGTTCCGGATCCCGCTTTCGCCCGAAGCGATCAGGAGCGTTCCGGCCTCGACCTGAGCGAGGCGCGCAGGGCCTCGATCCGCGCCTTGATGCGGCCCTCCTCCCCATGCTCGGTGGGACGGTAGAAGCGCTGCGGCTTCATTTCGTCGGGCCAGTAGGCCTGCCCCACGAAGCCCCCGGGATAATCGTGGGGGTAGAGGTACTCCTTGCCGTAGCCGAGCTGCTTCATCAGCTTGGTGGGGGCGTTCCTCAGGTGGAGGGGGATCGGGTAGGTCGGCAGCTTGGCGACGGCCGAGAGGGCCTCGTTGATGCCCTTGTAGCTGGCGTTGCTCTTGGGGGCCGCCGCCAGGTAAGTGACGGCCTGCGCCAGGGGGATGCGCGCCTCGGGCATCCCCAGGACCTGCACCGCCTGGAAGGTCGCCAGGGCGATCGAGAGGGCCCGCGGGTCGGCGTTGCCCACGTCCTCGCTGGCCAGGATGAGCAGGCGGCGGGCGACGAAGACCGGGTCCTCGCCGCCCGCGAGCATGCGCGCCAGCCAGTAGAGGGCCGCGTCCGGATTGGAGCCCCGGATGGTCTTGATGAAGGCCGAGACGGTGTCGTAGTGGTTCTCGCCGCCCTTGTCGTAGGGCATGGTGCGCTGCTGGAGGGCCTGGGCGATCGACTCGAGCGAGCGGTCCGCCAGGTCCCTGACCGTCTCCAGGGCGTTGAGGGCGCTGCGCGCGTCCCCCCCCGCAAACTCGGTCAGAAGGGCGAAGACCTCGTCGCCGAGGGCCTCGGGGCTCTGGGCCAGGCCCCGCTCGGGGTCGGTCCAGGCGCTGCGCAAGAGGCCCTCGATCGCCGCATCCGGCAGGGGCTGCAGGGTCAGGACCCGCGCCCGGGACAGGAGCGCCGCGTTGAGCTCGAAGCTGGGGTTCTCGGTGGTCGCCCCGATCAGGGTGACGGTGCCGTCCTCGACGTGGGGCAAGAAGGCGTCCTGCTGGCCCTTGTTGAAGCGGTGGATCTCGTCGATGAACAGGATGGTGCGGCGGCCGAGGCGCTTCTGCTCCTTGGCCTCCTTGAGGCGCTCGCGCAGCTCGGCCACCCCGCCGGTGACCGCCGAGAAGGGCACGAAGCGCGCCTCGGTGGCGCGGGCGATGAGCTGGGCGAGAGTGGTCTTGCCCACCCCGGGCGGGCCCCAGAAGATCAAGGAGGGGACCTTGTCCGCCTCGATCAGCTTGCGCAGGGGCTTGTCCGGACCCAGGAGGTGCTCCTGGCCCAGGTACTCGTCGATGCCGCGCGGGCGCATCCGGTGCGCCAGGGGCGCGTCGGGATCGACGCCCGTGCCGGACTTGCCGGCACCGAAGAGGGACATCTGGTCGTCAATGGCGCTCATGTCCCCATTTTACGTCATTTCGCGACCGCGGGCCTCAAGGAAAGCGGCAGGGTGAACCAGAAGGTGCTGCCTCGCCCCGGGGCGCTCTCGAGGCCGATCCGGCCCCCGTGGGCCTCGACCAGGGCCTTGGAGATGGAGAGCCCCAGGCCGGTGCCGCCCCGGCGCGCGCCCGTGGACAGCTGGCTGAAGCGCTGGAAGAGCTTGGCCTGCTCCTCGGGGGCGATGCCCTCGCCGCTGTCGCTGACCTCGCAGCGGACCATGCCGTCCTCGCGCCTCAGCCGCACCGCGATCAGCCCGCCCACGGGGGTGAACTTGATGGCGTTGTTCAAGAGGTTGATGAGCACCTGGGCGATCCGCTGGGAGTCCATCTCGAGGCAGGGCACCTCTTCCCCCAGCGCAAGGCGCAGGGTGAGGCCGGCCGCCTCGATCTGGGGCTTGAGGCTCGCGGCCACCTCCTGGATCTTGGCCGAGAGGTCCTCGCGCGCCATGTTGAGCCTGAAGGTCCCGGCCTCCATCCGCGCGAAGTCCAGGAGATCGTCCACCAGGCGCTCCAGGCGGGTGGAGCTCTGCTCGATCTGCCGGACGAACGCCAGTTGCTCGTCGGAGAGCTGCCCGCCGATGCCGTCCTCGAGGAACTCCGCGTAGCCCATGATCGAGGTCAAGGGGGTGCGCAGCTCGTGGGAGACCGAGTTCACGAAGTCGCTCTTGAGGCGATCGAGGCCCTGGGCGGCCTCCAGGTCGGCTCGCGCCTTCTGCTCGCGCATCAGCGAGGCGGCGCGCTCGGCCTCGGCCCTTTCGCGCATGGCGATGTCCTCTTGCAGCTCGCGGTTCTTGTCCTCGAGCTGGGAGAAGAGCCCGCGCAGGGCCTGGCGCGTGGCCTCCAGGCGGTTGCCGAGGCGCCCCAGCTCGTCGCCCCGCTCCCAGACGAAGGGCGCTTCCAGCTGCCTGTGCTCGAGGCGCCCGGCCTCGGCCATCAGGCGGCGAAGGGGATTCAGCAGGCGCCGCTGGAGCAGGACCAGGATGAAGAGGAGGCTGACGAGCAGCTGCGCCCCCACGACCACGAGCAACCAGGCGCGATTGGCGGCCATCCGGGCCACCAGGGACGCGTCGGACATCTCGAGGAGGACCGACCCGATCGCCTGGCCCTGGTGACGGACCTCGCGCCGCAGGGAGTAGGTGCGCCCCGCCGGGGCCGCGCCCCGTCCCTGCGCGAACACGCCGAGGACCGGATCCCGCACCTCGACCCGCACCACCCGCTGGTCGCCCATGATCGCATCGACCAGGGGCTGGCCCTCGGCGGGGTTGAGGTTCCAGAGGGGCTGCTCCATCCCCTGCGCCAGGATGTCGACCAGTCGCGCCTGATCGGCCGCGAGCGCGGCCAGGCCCTCCTCGCGCTGGCGGTGCAGCATCACGGCGCTGGCGACGGCCGCCGGAATCAGCAGGCCCAGCACCACCAGGAGGACGATGGCCCCTCGCAGCGAGCCGGCCCAGCGGCGCAGGATCGCGAGCCCCGCTCCGAACGCTCCCTTCATCCCGGCACCCACCGGCCCATGTCCGTTCCCGTCAAGCGCATCTCGGCGCCCCCCCGAGCGCAGTTAAGTCCTTACATTCCTTAACATAGGCGCGAGAGACGAAGGCTGCAAGGGACTTTTGTTCCCCGCGCGGATGCCTTGGCGCACGACCGGGGAATAAGAGGCTCATGATGGACTTCAACGACAAGGAAGCGATCGAGCGAGCAGCCGAGTTCACCTTCACCGAGCAGGGCCTGCTGGGCCTCGGCCCCATGCCTCCGCTCGAGAGCTACACCCTCGGCTTCGTCGCCGGCATGCGCCTGGCGGGCGAGGAGATCCTCAAGCGGGCCCGCGACAAGGCCTGGCACCGCGCGCCCCTCGCGGCGCTCGAAGGGCGGCTCGACGCCCCTCGCCAAGAGGCGATCGCCGAGGCGATCAGAGCCCTCCAGGCGGCGGGCTTTCCCGGCGCCCACCTGGAGATCCGCGGCCAGGAGCTGCGCATCGGGCTGGAGTGAGGCCGATGTGATATGCTGCCGCCACGAGGGTCTCGCACGAGGGTCTCGCGGGAGCGGAGGGATTTTCCGGCATGCGCGCAAGACGCTTCCTACTCTTGCCTCTGAGCCTGCTCGTCTTGCTGCTCGCGGCATCGCCGTGCCTCGCCCTCAAGGTCCTCACCGAGCAGCAGCCCCCCCTGACCTTCACCCGGCACGGCGCCCCGGCCGGGATGGCGGTGGAGGTGGTCGAGGAGATCCTCGCCCGCCACCACGACCCGACCCCGATCCAGGTCGTGCCTTGGGCCCGCGGCATCAAGGCGCTCACCACCCAGCCCGGCATCCTGCTCTTCACCATCAACCTCACCCCGGAGCGCAAGCAGCTCTACACCTTCATCGGGCCCATCGCCCGCATGCACGGCACCTTCTACGCCCGCCGGGACAGCCACCTTCGCCTCCGCACGGCCGAGGACGCCCGCAAGGTCGAGCGGATCGGGGTCTACGCCGGGACGTCCTACGAGAAGACCCTGCGCAAGCTCGGCTTCACCAACCTCGACGTCTCCCCCGATCCCCATAGCGCCGCCCGCAAGCTGATGCGGGGCCGGATCGACCTCTGGTACGAAGGCAACCTCAGCGCACCGTACACCCTGAAGCAGGTCGGATACCGCCCGAGCGACATGAGGCCCCTGCTCGCGCTGGAGCGCGATGACGTTTGCCTGGCCTTTTCGCGCGGGACGCCGGCGCAGGTGATCCGGCGCTGGTTCGCCACGCTTCGCGCCTTGCAGCAGGACGGCACCCTCGCGCGGATCCAGCGGCGCTGGCTCCCCTCCGAGTCCGTCCCCCGCCGACTCGTCATCACCGGGGTGCCGCCGGGCACGCCCATGCCGCCCCCTTGAGCGCGCCCGCCCCTCTCCCTGGAGGCCCTGCGATGCCCCTGCCCCCCCTTCGCCGCTGGTCGATCGCCCTTGCCGCCTGGCTCGCCCTGGCGGCGCCGAGCCAGGCCCTCCAGATCCTCACCGAGGATTGGCCTCCCTTCACCAACGCCCGCCAGGGCGTCCCCGAGGGGATGATCGGGGAGGTCGTCCAGGCGATCCAGGAGCGCCTCGACGACCACACCCCGACCACGGCCCTGCCCTGGTCCCGCGGCTACCACCTGCTCCTCCAGACGCCGAACGTCATGCTCTTCTCGGTGTTTCGCACGCCCGACCGAGAGAAGCGCTTCACCTTGCTCGGCCCGGTCGCGATCGTCGAGAACATCCTCTACGCGCGCCGCAGCAGCCCACTCACGATCAAGCGCCTGGCGGACGCCAAGCGCGTCAGGCGCATCACCACCCAGCGGGACACCGGTTACCTGGAAACCCTTCAGCGTCTGGGCTTCACCAACCTGGACGTCTCATCGAACCCGACGGACTCGGCCCGCAAGCTCATGACCGGCAGGGTGGACCTCTGGAGCGACTCGAACCTCAGCGCGGCGTACCACGTCCAGAAGCTGGGCCACTCCCCCGATGCGATCGCGCCCAAGCTCGTGGTGGGGCGCATGGAGCTGTACTTTGCCTTCTCGCGCGGGACACCGGCCCCGGTGATCCGGCACTGGAGCGCGGCCCTGCGCGCCATGCAGCAGGACGGCACCCTCGCGCGGATCCAGCGCAAGTGGACGCCGAGCGCCCGAACGCCCCGGCCGGTGGGCCTCGTCGGGCTCCCGCCCGGTACCCCCATGCCGGATTGATGCCCGCCCCCCACTCCTGGTAACATGCAGGAATGATCACCCTTTCCGGCGTCTCCAAGCACTTCCCCACCAAGACCGTCCTGGACGAGGTCGACTGGCACGTCTCGCCCGGCGATCGCGTCGGGCTGGTCGGCCCCAACGGCGCGGGCAAGTCCACCCTGCTCAAGATCCTGCTCGGCGAGACCGGCCCCGACGAGGGCCGGGTGCTCCTGCGCCCAAAGGCGACTATCGGCTACCTGTCGCAGGAGCTGCCCGGCATCGCGGGCCGCACCCTCCAGGCCGAGATGTGGACGGCCTTCTCGGCGCTGCAGGCCCAGGCCGATCGCCTGGCTCAGCTCGCCGACGAGCTGACCCACGCCTCGGACCCCGCCGAGCTCTCGCGGCTGACCATGGCCCAGGCGCAGGCCACCGAGGCCTTCGAGGCCATGGGGGGCTACACCGTCGAGACCCGGATCGGCAAGGTGCTCTCGGGGCTGGGCTTCTCGGAGAGCGATCGAGCGCGTCTGGTCGAGAGCTTCTCGGGCGGCTGGCAGATGCGCGTCACCCTGGCCAAGCTCCTCTTGCTCCAGCCCGACCTGCTCCTCCTGGACGAGCCGACCAACCACCTGGACCTGGACGCCATCGAGTGGCTCGAGGACTACCTGCGCGACTACCCGGGCACGGTGGTCGTGATCTCGCACGACAGGCGCTTCCTCGACCGGGTCGTCACCCGGATCTCCGAGCTCGAGCAGAGCCGGATCGACGACTACGCCTGTAACTACACGACCTACCTGGACCAGAAGAAGGAGCGGGTCGTCGCCCAGCAGGTGGCCTTCGATCGCCAGGCGCGCGAGCTCTCGCGCCAGCAGGCCTTCGTCGAGAAGTTCCGCGCCTCGGCCACCCGCTCGACCCAGGCCAAGAGCCGCGAGAAGCAGCTCGCGAAGATCGAGCGGCTGGAGGCCCCCACCGTCCTCGACACGGTGCGCTTCCGGTTCCCGCCGGCGCCTCCGAGCGGCCTTCAGGTCCTCTCGGGCTCCCACCTCGCCAAGGCCTACGGCGCAAAGCCCGTCATCACCGATTTGAGCCTCAAGCTGGAGCGCGGCCAGCGCCTCGCCCTGGTCGGCCCCAACGGGTGCGGCAAGTCGACCCTGCTGCGCATGCTCGCCCAGCAAGAGGAGCCGGACGACGGCGAGGCGGGCTTCGGCTACAACGTGAAGCCCGCCTACTACTCGCAGCACCAGGCCGACCAGCTCAACGACGACCAGTCGGTCCTGGACGAGGCGTACCGCTCGGTGGAGGGGGACACCTGGACCCTGGAGCGGACGCGCAGCCTGCTCGCGCGCTTCCTCTTCCGCGGCGAGGACGTGTTCAAGCCGGTCTCGAAGCTCTCGGGCGGCGAGCGCGCCAGGCTCTGCCTGGCCAAGATGCTCATGAAGCCCTCGAACTTGCTCTTGTTGGACGAGCCCACCAACCACCTGGACCTGGGCTCCAAGGAGATGCTCGCCGACGCCCTCGAGGAGTTCGCGGGCAGCGTGATCCTGATCTCGCACGACCGCTACCTGCTGGATCGCGTCGCCACCCACGTCCTGGCCTTCGGCGAGGGTGGCCCCAGGCTGCACGTGGGCAACTACACCGCCTACCGCGAGCAGAACGCGCGCCCCCAACTCGCGAGCGACGCGCCGGCAAAGACCGCCCCCAGGTCGGCCCCGCAGCCGGAGGCCGCACCGAGCGAAGCCCCCGCCAAAAAGCCCAAGCTCAACGCGTTCCAGCGTTCGCGCCGCATCGAGGCCCTCGAGACCGAGATCGCCGAGCTCGAGGCGCGGATCTCGGAGCTCGAGGCCCTGATCGCGGACCCCGCCCTGTACGAGGACCACGTCCGCGCGGCCGCCGTGACCGCGGACTTCGACGAGAGCCGCGCACGGCACGAGGCAGCGACCGAAGAATGGCTCGACCTCTCAGACGACTAGCGCTCGCGCTCGCCCTCCTGATCCTCTCGGCCCCGGCGGCCGAGGCCTTCGAGCTCGGCAACTCCGGAATCCAGGTCGAGCGCAGCCCCCAGAGCCTCATCGTGAAGGGGATCGACCCCCACTCGCCGGCGGACGGCGCCCGGCTGAGCGTCTCGGGCGATCGCCTGGTGCGCCTGCGCTACGTCAACGGCCAGGACGCCCTGGACCTCCTGGCCAAGGACCGCCTGCGCATCCCGTTCGGCATGCCCTCGGTGACGGTGACCCTGGGGGTGCGCGGGCCGAACGACCTCGAGGAGCGGCTCGAGGGGCCCTACAGGCTGGACCTGGTCGATTCCCCCGAGACCCGCATCAGGCGCCACATGGCCTCGGAGCAGTGGGAGAGGGGCGTCACCCTCGTTCGCTCGGGAGCCCTGGGAGCCGCCGACGCCGAAGCCTTCTGGTCGCGCCTGACCCTCGCGGCCCACGCCCACGCGCGCGCGGGCCAGTGGCGAGAGGCCCTCGCCATCGCCGGCCTGCTGGGGCCGAGCGATCCGGCCTACGCCGCGCTGCTGCGCTACGGCAAAGAGTGGCGAACCGCGGCCGCCGAGGCCGAGCGGGGCGACCGGCAACTGCTCGCCCGCGAGGTCCTCCACGCCGGCCCCAACCCCCGCCTGGCCGTAAAGAAGCCGGCCGTCGCCAAAAAGGCCACCAAGAAGACCGCCGTTCGTCACCGGAAGCGCACCCGCGGCTGAGCCCGGGTCTCGACCTCAGCCGAGAGGCTCCAGCCCGGTCTCCTTCGTCGGCCGGGGGCCGGGCGCCGCCGAGAAGGCGTCCAGCTGGTCCAGCACCCGCTGCACCTGCTCGCGCCGGCTGAGATCCCGCTCGATCTGCTCGACCAGGCCGGGCACGCTCGGCGCCCCGAGATCGCCCACCAGGCGCCGCAGCGCCCCCTGGGCCTCCAGGAGCTCGGCGCGCAGGCGCACGTCGCCGCGCTTGGCCTCGAGGTGCGCGATCTGGCTGGCGAGCGCCAAGAGCGCCAGGCGCCCCTCCTCGATCCGGCGCCGCTGATCGTTGACCTGCTCGGCGAGCCGCTCCGCCAGCGCGTCGCCCGCCGCGCCCGGGAGGCGGAGGGCCGAGAGCTGGCGCTCGCCTTGCCGGTGCTCGACGATGAGCTCGGCCAGGTGAAGCTTGTGCCGGTTGGCGGCGTGCCGGAGCCGCTCGATCACGTGGGCGAGGGTGTCCTCGGGACGCTGATACCGGGCGAGGATGCGCCGGGCGAGGCCGTGGACGAGGATCCAGACCTGAGTCAGAAGCTTCATGGGGCTCCTCCCGATTCAATGACGGGAAAGATAATGGCCCATTTCGGGTAGATAAGCATCAGTCCAAGCGGCGGAGCTGATTGGACAGGTCCGACAAACCAACCAGAAAGGAACGACGGGTGACAGCCTGGCAACTATGGGCCATCGGGGGCCTGGTCCTGCTGATCGCAGAGGTCTTCACGCCGGGCTTCGTCCTGGCTTGCTTCGCCGTGGGGTGCGGCGCGGCCGCCCTCCTGGCGGCAGTCAAGGCGGGAGCGGCGGTGCAGGCGATCGCCTTCGCGGCGGTCTCGTTCGCCTCCCTGTTCCTGGTGCGCCCCCTGTTCTCGCGCGCCTTTGCTGGAGGCCGGGCGGTAAGGACCAACGCGGACGCCCTGGTCGGCAAGACGGGGATCGTCTCGCAGGCGCCCCATGACGCGCACGGGAGCTGGCGCGCGATGGTCGACGGTGAAGACTGGTCGGTGGTCTCGCTCGCGGAGGGCGAGCTTGCGGCCGGCCAGAAGGTCAAGGTGATCAAGGTCGACGGTTCGCGCCTGATCGTGGAAACGTATTAGAGCAAGGAGTAGCAACGAAGATGGGATTTCTCTTGTTCCTGCTGATCGTGATGGCGACCGCGGTGGTCGTCGTCGCCAAGAGCGTCAAGATCGTCCAGCAGTCCGAGACGATGGTGATCGAGCGTCTCGGCTCTTACAACCGGACCCTCGAGTCGGGGATCAACATCATCTGGCCGGTGATCGACACGCCGCGCGCCGTGGACTGGCGCTACGTCGAGGAGCAGGGCGGCGGCAAGAGCCTCGTCCGGCACCGGCGCATCAGCCGGATCGACCTGCGCGAGACGGTCTACGACTTCCCCAAGCAGAACGTGATCACCAAGGACAACGTGGGCACCGAGATCAGCGCCCTGCTCTACTTCCAGATCACCGACCCGGTGAAGGCCGTCTACGAGATCGCGAACCTCCCCGACGCCATGGAGAAGCTGGCCCAGACCTCGCTGCGCAACATCATCGGCGAGATGGACCTGGACGAGACCCTCACCTCGCGCGACACCATCAACTCCAAGCTGCGGGTCATCCTGGACCAGGCGACCCACAAGTGGGGCGTCAAGGTGAACCGGGTGGAGCTGCAGGACATCAACCCGCCCAAGGACATCCGGGCCGCCATGGAGAAGCAGATGCGCGCCGAGCGCGATCGCCGCGCCGCCATCCTCGAGGCCGAGGGCCTCAAGCAGGCGCGCATCCTCGAGTCCGAGGGCTACAAGGAGGCCGAGATCAACCGGGCCGAGGGCGAGATGCGCGCCCGGCTGCTGTCCGCCGAGGGCGAGGCCGGGGCCCGCTCCATGGTCGCCCAGGCCGAGTCGGAGGCCATCATGAAGGTGACGGGCGCGATCGCAGCAAGCAACGGGGATCCGGCGAGCTACCTGATCGCCGTTCGCTACCTCGAGACCCTCAAGGAGATGGTCTCGGGCAAGGAGAACAAGGTCGTCTACATGCCCTACGAGGCCACGGGCGTCCTCGGCTCGCTGGGCGGGATCAAGGAGCTGCTCGGCGGTATCTCGAGCCCGCCCGCCGGGAAGTAGGCCCCACCCACAGCGAAGCGCCCCGCCGAAGAATCGGCGGGGCGCTTCGCTGAAAGGATTCAGGAGAGGGTGACGACGCGGTTGTCGTAGCGAAGGGAGCGGCCATTGGCCAGCAGGTCCAGCTCGATGGTCTTACCCGACTCCAGGCCGATCGAGAAGCGGGTGTCCCCGCTGGGCGCGCGCTGGCTGGTCACCTGGCTGATCCGGACGGGGGCCTTGCCGTCCTGGGCGAAGACGTAGGTCCCGTTCTGGCGCGAGAAGGTCGCCCCGCCGAAGCCCGAGGCCTCGAGGACCAGGCGATCCGGCTCCCGCCGGGCCTCGACCGGGACGAAGCCCAGCACGGTGCCGTGGCCGGTGGGGAACTGCGCGAAAAGCTGCTCGCGGGCGTCGGGGTTGACGGCGGGCCAAGCCGCCGTCGCCGGCTGCGCGACGGGGGCCGAGCCCGGCGAGAAGAGCCGGCGCAAGAAGTCCATGAAGCGCGCGCCCATGGCACGAAGGGTCGCCATCACTCCGACCTCCTGTGCGAGCGCCTGCTGTGGAAGCGGAGCCTGAGGCTGGCTCTGATACGGCTGCGACCACTGGACCCGGTCGCCCTGCATCGAAGGGGCCTGCTGCGGGGGCTGGGCGGGAGGCTCTCCCTTGATCTGGCGCGCGATCTCGGAGACGCCGTAGGCGAACTGGGAGACCTGCTGGAGGACCTGGACGTAATCGCTCATGCTCACCTCGGCCGCGAGGGCCTTCCCGCTGGACACGAGGGATTTATCCCCCCGGGAAGCCCGCGAGTTGCGGTAAGGAACGATTAAGAGTGCATTACGAGAACATGCTCGCGGCCGAGGTGTCCGAGCCCAGCATGAGGATGGTCTTGACCGTCTCCTCGTAGGGGTCGTTCTCGTGGATGCCCTGCTTGAGGAAGCTCTTGATCTGGTCCCAGAGCGAGATGGCCTTGTCGAAGTTGGGGTTGCTGCCCCGCACGTAGGCGCCCATGTTCAGGAGGTCCTGCACCTCCCGGTAGTCGGCCATGATCTGGCGGACCTTCATCTGGGCCTTGTAGTGCTCCTTGGTCGCCAGGAAGTTGATCAGACGGCTGACGCTCTGCAGGACGTCGATCGCCGGGAAGATGCCCTGGGATGCGATCGAGCGCAGCATGACCACGTGGCCGTCCAGCACGCCTCGAACGCAGTCCGCGATGGGCTCGTCCATGTCGCCGCCGTCCACCAGCACCGTGTAGATGGCCGTGATGGAGCCCTTGTCCGAGGTGCCCGCCCGCTCCAGGAGCTTGGGGATCAGGGCGAAGACCGAGGGGGTGTACCCCTTCTGGGCGGGCGGCTCGCCGATGGCCAGGCCGATCTCGCGCATGGCCATGGCGAAGCGCGTCATGGAGTCCATCATCAGGAAGACCCGTAGGTTCTGGTCGCGGAAGAACTCGGCGATGCTGGAGGCGACCAGGGGCGCCTTGAAGCGCATCAGGGAGCTGGTGTCCGAGGTGGCGACCACGACCACCGAGCGCTTGAGGCCCTCCTCACCGAGCGATTCCTCCATGAACTCGCGCACCTCGCGGCCGCGCTCCCCCACCAGGCACAGGACCGAGATGTCGGCCTTGCAGTTCCGGGCGATCTGGCCGAGCAGGGTGGACTTGCCCACCCCCGAGCCCGCGAAGAGGCCGATGCGCTGCCCCTCGCCGAGGGTCAAGAAGCCGTCGATCACCCGCACCCCGGTCGGCATGACCGTGTCGATGCGCTTGCGAGTCATGGAGTTGGGCGGCGGGTTCATCAGGGGATAGGCCGTCTCGGCGATGATCGGCCCCTTGC
The DNA here is from genome assembly GCA_036704125.1 of Pantanalinema sp. NCBI lineage: Bacteria > Bacillati > Cyanobacteriota > Cyanophyceae > Leptolyngbyales > Leptolyngbyaceae > Pantanalinema > Pantanalinema sp. Next base: position 15,368 of record DATNQI010000018.1, read on the forward strand.
CGTCGATGGGGTTGCCGAGGCCGTCGAGCACCCGGCCCAGGAGCCCGGGCCCCACCTTGACCGACACCATGCGGCCGGTGGCGACCACCTCGCAGCCGGCCCCCAGGCCCTCGATCTCGACCAGCGGCATCAGCATGACGCGGCGGGCCTTGAAGCCCTGCACCTCGGCCGGGAAGATGCGGGACTTGTCGATCGAGTAGATGTAGCAGAGCTCGCCGTAGCGCACGCCCTGCAAGACAGCCTCGATGACCAGGCCCACGAGCTGGACCACCTGGCCGCGGGAGCGGATGGGCGCCGTGTCCTTGAGGGCGAAGTCGTAGGCCTCGAAGCCGAAGTCGCGCTGCGGCGGCAACTCGATCGCCATGGCTAACCTCCCGTCATGTCCAGGGGCTCCTCGGCGTACTCGCGACGCACCGCGTCGAAGGCTTCCATGATGACCGAGAGCTGGGTCTTGATCTGGGCGTCCACCGAGCCGGAGGAGGTGTCGATGAGCACCCCGCCCCGCTGGATCTTGGGGCTGGACTGAAATTCGACCTTGCGGACGTTCTTGAGGCGATCGCGGAAGGTCTCCTCGTGCTCGGTGACCAGCGCCATGTCCTCGGGGTTGACCTTGATGGTCACCTCCTCGAGGTCCGAGACCTTGCTGATGGCCTCGTCGAGGGTCTTGAGGACCGTGTCGGGGCGCACCGCGATCTCGTCCATCAGGACCTTCTCGGCGATCCCGATGGCGAGCTTCAGGAGCTTCTCCTCGTTCTGCTTGACCGCTTCGCGCAAAGCACCCGCCATCCGGTTGAGCGAGTCCATGGCGTCCTGGACGATCTTGGCGCCTTCCTCGTCCGCCTGGCTGCGGCCCTCCTGGTAGCCCTCGGCGTAGCCCTGCTGGCGCAGGTCGGCGAGCATCGCCTCGCGCTTGGTCTCGATCTCGAGGATGACCCCGGCCGCCTGCGAGTGGGCCTCGTTGACCAGCTGCGCGGCCCGGACCTCGGCCTCCTGCACCGTGCGCGCCGCCTTGAGGCGGGCCTCGGCGAGGATCCCCTCGCGCTCGGCCAGCAGCGAATGGAGCGCAAGCTCGGAAGGGGGCTCGGCGAGCACGCGGCGGGCGTAGTTGTCCACCAGGCCCGCGAGCTGCTCCTCGGCCGTCGAAAGCTCGCGCCAGCGCGCGTCGCTCACCGAGTGAGCGGCGAGCTCGGCGTAAGCGGCCTCCACCTGCTTTTCGACGTAGGGGGCGACGCTCGCGAGCGCCGAATCGAAGCGGGGCCCGCCGGGGAACGCATCCCGGATCGCCGCGACCGCCTCGTCCATTGCAGGCCCCGCGTCGGGCGTGCCGATCTCGGCGATGGCCTCCTGGGCTGCGTGGTCGGCGGCCTCGTGCGCGGCCTGCACCACCGCGTCACGCTCGACGTCGAAATCCCCGATCAGGTCGAGGGAAGGGGTTGCGGGCTCGTCACCGGCGTCCTCGAAGGGGATCGCCTCGGCGTAGGCCGTCTCGAGCGCCTCTTCCTCGGGCTGGGTCTCATGCCCCTCGGCGATCGGCTCCTCGCTCCAGGGCTCGGCCGTCTCGGGCTCGAGCGCCTCGGGTTCGGGCTGGTAGGCGGGAACGACGTGCTCGATGGCTTCCGGCTGCGGCGCAGGGGCGGTGGGCGCGAACTCTCCGGCCACGATCTGATCGCCGGCCACCACCGCGGTGCCGGTCTGGATCAGCTGGTTGGATTTGATGAGCGCCATGGTGAATATCCCCGGAAGAGGCCAGTTCCGGGGACATTGTACCCACGCAAGGCCGCTCTTAGAGGGCGTGCTCGATCTTTTGGACCAGATCCGTCACCGACAGGAACTCGTCGTCCTCCACCCGCAGCAGCATGACCCGGAGCCGCTCGGGGCGATCGCCCGTCAGGTCGATGGTCTCGTCGCCCTTCTGGGCGATCAGCTGATCCTTCTTGATGGGGAAGTGCACCCCCTCGACCGCGTCCATGAGCGTGGCGATCCCGACGTGCTGGGGGTTGTCGGCGTTGGTCTCCGGGTTGAGCCGGGCGGTGTCCATGCGGGACAGGTCGTCAGCCATTCCGGGCCTCCTTTCGCGAGCGCCCCTATCCTAGGCGTGCGCGAAAAGTGCCACAAGGCCTTCTTGCTAGAACCCCGCGAGCTGGTAGTCGAAGGAGAACTGGGTGAAGGGCTGTCCGGGACGCGGCGGGCGGAAGGTCACCCCGAGGCTCAGGCAGTTGACTGCGTAGCGCAGGCCGAACCACAGATCGCCCATCCCGAAGCTGTCGACGGCGAAGGGCTTGTCGTAGTTGCGCGCCCACCAGGCCCCGCTCCCGAGGCTCCAGGGACCGTAGATGTTCAGGTTGGATCCCACGACGACGCGATCGACCGCCGTGGCGCCGTCGTGCAGGAAGGGGGTGCCTCCCCCCGTCTTGTAGACCGGCTGCGTTTCCAGGTTGAAGTTGGTCGTGAACCAAGGCGCCCAGCGCTGGGCGTTGCCCATTCCGAGCGAGAGAACCGACTGGCTGCGATCGCCCGTGTAGTAGGCAGTGCTCGCCCCCCCGTAGAAGCCCGTGCTCCAGAACGCGTTGGGGTTCCAGCTCGGCAGCCCCAGCGAGAGACCGGCCGAGGTGACCCCCGATCCGGTCCCCGAGTTCTCCTCGAAGATGTAGCCGGCACGAACCGACGGCCCCAGGGTCACCGGGCCCAGCGACACGGCGGGCCAGGTGGTGGTCAGCTCCGGCAGGCGATGGACCGGGAAGCCGCCCGGGTCCACCTGGTACTGCTCGTCGTTGCGGCGGCCCACGTCGACCCGGTAGCCCACGTTCATGATCGAGCGGGCCCCGCCCCAGTCCTTGGTGAAGGAGAGGTTGGCGTGCGGCCCCTGACGCCCCTTATCAGGCGTCAGCCATGGAAAGTACTGCGTGTAGTTGGCGTCGAAGCGGCCGTGAGCCTCCGCGGGCGCGGGGAAGTCCTGGATCACCCCGGCCGAGACGCCACGCGACGACATGACCCGGACGGGGACGGCCCCCGGCATGTCCGGCCCCAGCTGGTAGGGGGTCCGCGAATCGACGAAGATGCCCTGCGCGTCGTTGAAGCCCACGTTGGCGTCGATCCTGGTGTCCTGGAGACCGACGCTGAAGCGCTGGGCCGCCTGGCCGATAGTGGCGACGAAGTAAGGGATCACCATGACCGGCACGCCGCCGACCACCGCCTTCACCCAGCGACCGCTGAGGTTCCAGGTCTTGCGCTTGGGATACCAGTCCAGGCGATCGCCCGCGAACCAGTAGCCCGGATCCTCCTGCGCGCAGGGCGACACCCTCACGTCCTCGGAATAGGCGAGGTCCGGGGTGAAGTGGAGGCGCCGGCCGCCGAACCAGGCCTGGCGCTCGATGGTCGCTTGCCAGTCGTCGGCGTCGATCGTGCGCGTCGCCAGGTCGAAGCGGATGCGCTCGGCCTTGAGGTGGTGGATCCCCTGCGAGAGGCGAACGCTGCCGCTCGCCTCGCCGCGCATGGTCACCCGGTCGAAGTGGATGCCGTCGGCGGTGAGGGTGATGCCGTCGTAGACGGCGCGCACCTTGCCGGTGGCCGTCACGTAGCCGGCCTCGTCGTCGACGGCCTCGACGCGCTCGGCCTCGAGGGTCACGAGCAGGGCCTCCGGGTCGGCGCTCGGCGTGGCGGCCGCGACGAACGCGATCTCTTCCAGCGGCTCGGTCGGCGCGACGGGCACGGCGGCAGGCGCCTCGGAAGCGGGGTTCTTCGGGCAGCTCTCGCACGCCCAGGCACCAGGCGCCGTCGCCACCGAGAGGGCCAGCGCGAAGCCAACGGCAAGCCGCCTCACAGGGCCACCCTCCGGCGCCGCACCTGGCGCTTGGCGCGGCGCTCGAAGAACTCGGCCAGCGGCTTCACGTAGGTCTGGTCGGTCCTGAGCACCAGCTCGTCGATGCCGAGCGAGCGAAACAGCGCCGAGCGGTTGTCCGCGAGGTCCTTGGCCCGGCGGGCGTAGTCGGCGCGCACGCGCGCGCTGCCCGTGTCCACCAGCATGGTCTCGAGCGTCTCGGGATCGGCGACCTCCATCAGGCCCACGTCCGGCAGCTCCAGCTCGCGCGGGTCCACCAGGGTCACGGCGATGACGTCGTGCTTGGCCAAGAGGCCCTTGAGCGGCCCCTCCACGTCCAGGTCGATGAAGTCCGACAGCACGAAGACGACGGCCCTGCCGGTCAGCACCTTCTGGAAGTAGGCGAGGCTCTCGGCGTAGCGGGTCCTCACCCCCTGGGGGCGGTAGACCAGCATGTCCCGGATCATGCGAAGGACGTGCGCCCGGCCGCGCCGGGGGGGCACGAAGCGCTCGGGCCCGTCGCTGAACAGGAAGAGCCCCACCCGGTCGTGGTTCTGCATGGCCGAAAGGGCGATCGCCGCGGCGAACTCGGTGGCGAGCTCCCGCTTGAGGCGGCCCTTGGAGCCGAAGGAGAGCGAGGCCGACAGGTCCACCGCGAGCATGATGGTCAGCTCGCGCTCCTCGACGAACTTCTTGACGAAGAGGCGATCCATGCGGGCCGTGACGTTCCAGTCGATGAGGCGGACGTCGTCGCCCTCCTGGTACTCGCGCACCTCGTCGAAGTCGATGCCGCGTCCCTTGAAGACCGAATGGTACTCGCCGCCGAAGATGTTCGAGACCAGGCGGGTGGTCTTGATCTCCAGGCGACGGATCCGGCGGGAAAGCTCGGGCTGCTCGGCCATGGGGGGCTAGGGCACCTTGATGCCGGCGAGGATCTTGCGGACCACGTCCTCGACCGAGACCTCCTCGGCCTCGGCCTCGTACGACAGCAGGACGCGGTGGCGCAGCACGTCGGGGGCCATGGCCTTGACGTCCTCGGGCATGACGTAGGCGCGCTTCTTGAGGAAGGCGTGGGCCTTGGCCGCGAGCGTCAGGTAGATGCTCGCGCGCGGGCTCGCCCCGAAGGCGATCAGGGAGGAGAGAGCCTCCAGGCCGTAGTCCTTGGGGGTGCGGGTGGCGTAGACGATGTCCACCACGTAGCGCTTGATCTTGTCCGAGACGTGGATGGCGCTGATGATCTCGCGCGCCTGGCGGATCAGCTCGGGGGTGCCGATGCGGCTGAGCTCCACCGGCTGCGGGTTGGTCATGCGCTCGACGATCTCGAGCTCCTCGGCCTTGGTCGGATACCCCACCTTGACCTTGAACATGAAGCGATCGAGCTGCGCCTCGGGCAGGGGATAGGTGCCCTCGTTCTCGATGGGGTTCTGGGTGGCGAGCACCAGGAAGGGATCGGGCAGGGGCATGGTCTCGCCGCCGATGGTGACCTGGCGCTCGGCCATGGCCTCCAGGAGCGCGCTCTGGACCTTGGCGGGCGCGCGGTTGATCTCGTCGGCAAGCAGCAAGTTGGCGAAGATCGGGCCCTGCTTGGTCTGGAAGCGGCCCTTCTTGGCGTCGAAGATCGAGGTGCCCAGAAGGTCCGCGGGCAAGAGGTCCGGCGTGAACTGGATGCGGGCGAAGTCCGCCTGCATGACCTTGGCGATGGTGTTGATCGAGAGGGTCTTGGCGAGGCCCGGCACCCCCTCGAGCAGGATGTGGCCGTCCGCCAAGAGGGCGATCATCAGGCGCTCGAGCAGGGTATGCTGGCCCACGATGACGCGCTTGACCTCGGTGAGGATCTCCGCGAACTGGTCCGCGACCACGCGCACCCGCTCATTGGCTTCCAGGATCGTGTTGTCGATCATCCCTCGCCCAGAACCTCTCGCTGATAGCTCGATCGTCCCTTCGCCACCAAACGACGAAGCCAGGCCAATTCTAGCCTAACGGGCATGGTTCCTCAAGCGAGCGGCGCAAAGGCGCTAGCCCCCGAGCGGGGTCTCCAGGCACGCCCGGATGGCGCCCTCGGCCAGAGCGATGTCGGCGATACCCGCCAGGTGACCGCGCTTGGGGGGCAGGGGCGCGACCGCGTAGTCCGCCCCGGCGGCCTCGAGAGCCTGCACCACGGGCAGGTGATAGCTCGGCAGGTGCACCAGCTCGTCGCCCTCGCCGGGGATGAGCAGCACCCGCGCCTTGACCCGCTCGAACGCGGCGGCCAGCGAGCCGTGGCCCGAGGAGAGGTCCCAGCGCATGTTGGCGCGCAGCATGGCGATCCAGGCGTTGGCGTCGTACAGGGCCGCACGCTTGCGCGCCTCGGCGTCGAGCCATGCCTCGATCGCCCACTCGGCGGTCCGATCCCGGCGCGGATCGCACTCGGGGTCGGCGAAGGCGCGGCCGAAAGTCTCGAGGAGCATCTCGCGCCCGCTGGAGAGCAGCGTCATGAGCTTGATCGAGGTGGCCAGGCCGTCGATGGGCGGGTTGTCGGGCGCGTAGCGGCCGTCCTCGAAGCGCGGGTCGAGCCGGACGGCGTCCATCATCACCCGGTAGAGGCCGATCTCGCGGGGCTGGAACTCGGCCAGGCCGATGGCCGCGATCACGCGGTCGACCTCGGTCGGGTGCGAGACGGCCCACTCGAGCGCCTGCATGGCTCCGAGCGAGGGGCCCGCCACGGCCGCGAGCCGGTGGATGCCGAGCTGCCTGAGGACGTGGCGCTGGGCGCTGACCGCGTCGGCCATGGCGAGGGGCGGGAAGGCCGGGCCATAGGGCTTGCCGGTCGAAGGGTCGAGGCTCGCCGCGCTGGTGGTCACCCCGTGCGGGGCGTCGGTGCGGACGCAGCCGAGCGCGTCGATGGAGACGACGAAGTAACGCTCGGTGTCGATGGCCTTGCCGGGGCCGATCACCGGGTCCCACCAGCCGAGCTCGCTGTCGGCCGCGTCGTAGCGGCCCGCCGCGTGCGAGTGGCCCGAGAAGAAGTGACAGATGAGCACGGCGTTGTCGCGCGCCGCGTTGAGGCGGCCGTAGGTCTCGAAGCCCACCGAGACCTCGCGCAGGCGCTCGCCGCAAGCGAGCGTCAGCTCGGGGATGGTGGCGACCTGCTTGGTGGTCAGCAGGGGGGCGGGTTTCAGGGGTGCTTCGGGCATCGCAGCTCTCCAGAGAGGTGGCGCAAAAGACCCCCTCAAGGTAGCAATGGCCCGTTACGCACGGGTTACAAGGCCCTGTAACGGGGGTGTAACGAGGGGGAGCTATGAACGATCAAGATCCCCCCACCCCCGACCCCGCCCCACCGGGGGGCGGGGAGTCCGACAACAGGAGAAGGCCCATGCTCGACACGACCGCCCGCGCCTCCGACGCCCTCGCCAACGCCCTCCCCAACTTCCGGCTGACCGACAAGGTCGCCGTCGTCACCGGCGCAGGCTCCGGCCTCGGCAAGGCGATCGCCCTCGGCTTCGCCGCCTCGGGCGCCAAGGTCGTCCTGACCGAGCTGCCCGGCCGCATGGCCCTCGCCGAGGAGACGATCAGCGAGATCGAAGGCTTCGAGGGCGAGGCGCTCGCCGTCGCCCTCGACATCACCTCGACCGAGTCGATCGAGGCGGTGTTCGAGGCCGCCGTGGGCCGCTTCGGCGGCATCGACGTGCTGGTGAACAACGCCGGGATCAACATCCCCAAGCCCGCCCTCGAGGTCACCGAGGAGGACTGGGACAAGGTGCTGGACATCAACCTCAAGGGCACCTTCTTCGCCTGCCAGGCCGCGGGCCGCCGCATGGTCGCGCAGGGCCGCGGCGGGCGGATCGTCAACATCACCTCCCAGAACGGGGTGGTCGGCTACTACAAGCGCGCCGCCTACTGCTCGAGCAAGGCGGGCGTGGTCAACCTGACCCGCGTGCTCGCCATCGAGTGGGCCGAGCACGGCATCAACGTCAACTCCGTCGGCCCCACCTTCGTTGAGACCCCGCTGACGGCCGTGACCTTCGCCGATCCGGGCTTCCGGGAGGACATCCTGCGCCGCCTGCCCGTCGGCCGCCTGGGCACCCCCGAGGAGATCGTCGGCGCCGTGGTCTACCTGGCCTCGCCGGCTTCGAGCCTCGTCACGGGCCAGACCCTCCTGGTGGACGGCGGCTGGACCGCGCTCTAGCAAGCGAACGCAAGAGGGGCCCGGCGGATGACCGCCGGGCCTTTCTGTTCGCTCGGGTCTAAGCATGTCTTGCCGGAATCGAACGTCTGCCTGGGTCCTCCCCGCCCCACCGGGGGGGCGGGGAATCAAGCGAACGCTTCGTTTCACATCGATCTGCTCAGACCGGGAGCTTGGGCGCCTTCTGCCTGGGGAACTCGCCCGTCAGCGCGTTCAGGAAGGCCACGATGTCCTTGGTCTGGGCGTCGGTGAGGGTGGCGTTGAGCTGGGACTTGGCCATCACGCGCACCGCCTCGTCGAGGGTCTTGACCGAGCCGTTGTGGAAGTAGGGCGCGGTCCTGGCCACGTTGCGCCAGGTGGGCACCCGCCACACGTGGCGGTCCGCCTCGGCGCGGGTCACCTCGTAGCGGCCCGGGTCCTTCTTGAGCTGGTACCTGGCGTCGTAGGCGCTCGCGACGCTCGGGAAGCGCTGGTAGAAGCCGGTCCCCTCGGGCAGGGGGGGCCCCGAGAAGTTGGGGCCGCTGTGGCAGCTGACGCAGCCCAGCTGCTGGACCAGGCCCATGCCGCGCCTGGCGGCGCTCGAGAGGGCCGACGCGTCGCCCTTCACGTAGCGATCGAAGGGGCTGTTGGGGGTGACGAGGGTGCGCTCGTAGGCCGCGATCGCCCCGGCCGCGTTGTCGATGTTGAGCCCGTTCTTGCCGTAGACCGCCTCGAACTGCTTGACGTAGCCGGGGATGAGCGACAGGCGCTTGACCACCGCGGCGTGATCGGGGTTGCCCATCTCGACCGGGTTGACCATGGGCCCCTTGGCCTGCTCCTCGAGGCTCGCGGCGCGGCCGTCCCAGAACTGGACCGAGAGGTGGGCGGCGTTCCAGACGGTGGGCGCCGAGCGGCCGCCGGTCTTGCCGTGGACGCCGAGCGAGGTGGCGCGGTTGTCGTCGCCGCCCTTCATGACGTCGTGGCAGGAGTTGCACGAGACCGCCCCCGTGCTGGAGAGCCTGGGGTCGAAGTAGAGCTGGCGGCCCAGCTCGACCTTGGCCGCGGTCATGGGGTTGGAGCTGGGCACGGGCGGCTTCTCGGGCAGGATGAAGGCCTTCCACTGGGCGCGGGCCTCGGCCGGGACCGCGGCCGAGGCCGCGCCCCCCAGGGCGGCGAAGGTGGCGATCGCCGCCAGGGCTCCGATCGACAGACGTGTTGCGCGCATGGGGCTCCCTTTCATCATCGATTTAGAATCATTCTAATCCATTAATACAAGCAAGCGGCGAGGGGAGTCAAGCCCCCCTCGCCGCGCCGGGTGCCGGTCCTGGAGTCTAGAGGACCAGCCCCCCGTCCACGCTCAGGACGTGGCCGTTGATGAAGTCCGAGTCGTCCGAGGCCAGGAAGAGGAAGGCCTTGGCGATGTCCGAGGGCTGCCCCAGGCGGCCGACGGGGGTCTTGTCCTTCATGGCGCTGAGCACCTTCTCGGGCATGGCCTGGGTCATCTCGGTGGCGATGAAGCCGGGGGCCACGGCGTTGGCGGTGATGCCCTTGCGGCCGAGCTCCTTGGCCCAGGTCTTGGTCATGCCGATGACGGCCGACTTGGTGGCGGCGTAGTTGGTCTGGCCGAAGTTGCCGAAGAGGCCGACCACGCTCGTGGTGGTGATGATCTTGCCCTTGCCCTGGGCGAGCATGTGGGGCAGCACCGCCTGGGTGCAGTTGAAGACGCCCTTGAGGTTGACGTCGATCACCCGGTCGAACTGATCCTCGGTCATCTTGGCCAGGGTCGCGTCCATGGTGATGCCCGCGTTGTTGATGAGCACGTCGATTCGGCCCCAGTCGGCCACGACCCGATCGGCCAGGGCGACGAGCTCCGAGCGCTTGGTCACGTCGACGCTCAGGCCCATGGCCTTGCCGCCCGCCGCCTCGATGGCGGCGACCGTGGCGGCCACGCCCTCGGCGTCGCGATCGCATACCACGACCCGGGCGCCCTCGCTTGCGAGGGTGAGGGCGCTCTGGCGGCCGATGCCGCGACCCGCGCCGGTGATGATGATGACCTTGTCCTGAACGCGCATGGTTTTACCTCTGAATGCCTAGTTGGAGCGGGCCGAAAGCCAGGCGTTGAGCCCGGGGAAGAACTTCTGCTTGGCGCTGCGCCCGGCGACCAGCCCCACGTGGCCGGCCTTGATGGCCAGCTGCTCGGCGTCCTCGCTCGAGATGTGAGCCAAGAGCGGGGTGGACTGGCAGACCTGCACGATGTGGTCCAGGTTCGCGACCACGCTCAGCACCGAGCAGCGGATGTTCGAGAGGTCGACCTTTCGGCCGCCCAGGCGCATCTCGCCCTTGATGAGCTTGTTCTGCTGGTAGAGATCCTTGATCCACTGGCGGAAGGCCTCGCCCGCGAACGGGATGCCGTCGTTGATCCAGTGGTTCATCACCAGCCAGCCCTGCACGAACTGCTCGTCGTCGAGCCGGTCCATGAGCGTGGCGTAGGGGCTCATGTAGTTCTGGATCGGCTTGAGCAGCTTGGATCCGAACTCGATGAAGTCGGCGGGCACCAGCTTGTAGGCGTCCACCACCCGGTCCACGTCGTAGTGCTTGGGGTCGAGCCAGGCGGAGAAGAGGCCCGCCTCCGAGAAGTCGACGGGGGTCGCCATCAGCACCAGGTTGCGCAGGGGCGCCTCGGGGTGCAGGGCCGCGTACATGGTCGCCATGGTGCCGCCCATGCAGTAGCCGATCAGGCTGAAGTCCTTGGCGCCCGAGTGCTTGAGCACCTGCTTGACCGCGCGCGGGATGTAGTCGAGCACGTAGTCGTCGAACTTGAGGCCCGCGTCCTCCTCGCCGGGGGTGCCCCAGTCGAGCAAAAAGACGTCGTACCCCTGTTCGACCAGGAACTCGACCATGCTGTTGCCCGGCGCGAGATCGAGGATGTAGGGGCGGTTGATCAGGGCGTAGACGAACAGGATCGGAGTCGCGTGCTTGCGATCGCCCTTGGCGTGGTAGCGGTACAGCTTGGCCTTGTTCTTGGTCCAGACCACGTCCTTGGGGGTCTGCCCCACCATGGGCGCCAGCGGGCGCTTGGCGTAGGCCATGGCGGCCTCGGTCCGCTTCAGGGCGCGCTCGAAGTCGACCCGGGCCTGGTCCATCGATTCGGTGTGGCTGCTCATGCGAATCCTCTCGTGTGACGACATGACACCCCCTCGCCTTGCGGCGAGGGGGAGCGGAAGAAAGCTAGCGCTCGACGAAGGAGACGCCGCCGGGGATCCAGCGCATGGTGTCGCGCACGCCGCCCTCGACCACGCGGTTGAAGGCGTCATGGTTGGCCTTGGCCTGCGAGAGCAGGGTCTCGGTGAGCTTCTGGCCCTCCATGCGGCTCGAGCGAGCCTGCTCCAGCCAGGCGCTGGCGAGGGCGTCGGCCTGCTCCTGGGCCCAGAACATGGTCTGGATGCCGGTGCGGGCCATGCCCCAGAACTCGCCGGTCAGCGAGGAGGCGTCGAAGAGGGGGCGCTCGGTGGTGGCGTTCATATCTGGTTCTCCTTTGAGGGGGGCGTGTTAGCGGGAGCGACGGGACTTGGTCGAGGCGGCGGGGGGCGCGACAGGGGTCGCAGCGACTGGAATCGAGGCGACGGCCGCGACGGGGGCCGCGGCGAGGGCCGTGAGACCGTACAGGATCTGGTCGAGCTTCCGCTCGACGGCGTCGAAGCGATCGTCCAGGGCCTCGATCTTGGCCTCGAGGGCGACGACCTGGGCGGCGAGGGCCGCGTGGTCCGACTTGGTGGGCACCCGCATGCTTTGCAGGTACTTCTCCATCCCCTCGCGCATGGCGGCCTGCGAGGAGAGCGCCTGCTCGCGGGTGTCCCCCAGCGCCGAGGCGAAGGCCTCGCTGTTGAGGGTCTCGTGCATGGTCGGGGTCCAGGCCTGCTCGAACTGGTCGAACATCTGCTTCCAGGCGGCGAAGGGGTCGGTCTGGGACGAGGCGGACGACATGGCGGCTTTCCTCCTGCGGCGGTTCACTTGCTGCGAGAAGACTACCGCCCCGACGTTACAGGGTGGTTACAAGGCTTCGTTACAAGCGCAACAGGGAAGAGAAGCCGGAGGCTCAGCGGGAGCGCAGGGCGCCCGCGACCCACGCGTGGGCCTCGGGGGCAATCACCAGGTCCATGTGGTTGAGGTGCAGGAGGTCCTTGGCGACCAGGCGCGCGCCGGCGCGGGTCATGTCGTCGGTGGCCGTGGCGCTCTTGACGAAGACCACCCCGTCCGAGGGGCCGGTGTGCTCGTTGTGGATCCCCGCAAGGTCCGCGCGGTTGCCCGCGAGCACCGCGAGCTCGACGCTCGGATCCAAGGGGTAGCGGCGCAGCGTCTCGATGAAGTTGCCGCCGTCGGCGATCGCCTGGTCGATGCCGGGCGAGCGGCTCAGGAAGCCCTGCCCGCCGTTGTAGGTGGTGTACCAGTCCACCTCGGTCTGGGGAAGGGGGTACTCGTGGTCCCAGCGCGCGAGCATCTGGGCCTGGCCGGGGAAGTAATCGCCGTACTTCTTGAACATGGTCTGGGCCGAGGTGTCGGCCCAGACGCCCAGCACCAGCATCCCCGTCCAGGACATGGGGGCGTTGAGGCGCGAGTCGCTCTTCTCGGGGTACAGCCCGTAGTTGATGATCGGGTGGCGGAAGGTGGTGTCCAGGCCCAGGTGCGGCCCGGCGATGAGCACCAGGCGGCGGATGTCGCGCTTGTAGGCGGTCATCCAGGGATAGCGGACGTCCGAGGCCAGGACGCGGGCGGCGACGGTGCCCTTGCTGTGGGCGACCACGTCCACTTCCTTGGCTCCGGTCACCTGCTTGATCCGGGAGATCGCCCAGGCGATCTGCTCGGCCTGGAGGACGTTGTCCCCCTGGCGGTTGGCGAAGGTGACGGCGAAGACGCCGAGGCCCTGGTCGGCGAGGGTCTGGGCGAGCCCCTTCTGGTCGTGCGGCTTGATCCAGGAGCTGGTGGCGTCGAGGATGGTCCCGTGGACCAGCAGGACCGGGGTGCCCTTGGCCTGCTCCCAGCCCTTGTAGTAGTGAAGCAGCACGTCGGTCGAAGGCGGGGCGTCGGTGCCGAAGGCCTTCACGATGTCCGCGTCGGTATGGCGGCCGTTGGGGCGCAGCTTCTCCTTGGGGAAGTCGGCGACGGTGCTCGACAGGCGCTCGATCTTCTGCCACTCGCGGCCCGAGACGGTGCCCGCCAAGCGGTAGCGCGCGCTCGCGGCGGACTCCGCCTGAACGGTATCGCTTGTTCGATCCGGAACCCTGCCCATCGTGCTCCAATCCCATGCGCCGCAACCCGAGACAAGAGCGGCCATGAGGAGCATGGTGAGCCGGGGGGGACGCGCACGCATCGGCGGAAACTCCAGACGCTCGGGGAGACGTTCATCTATCATAGACGGGCAAGCGTTGAATCTGAATTAAAAGATCGTTCATATTGCATTAAAGAATCACGAAGGAAGGGGGATCGGGTAGAGCGAAATCGAGCGGGGGTACGTAGAGGAGAGCAGGAGGAGGCAGCTTGTTCGGCGCAGAGGTCGTCACGCGTACCAAATTCTTGGCCCCGCGCATGCGTCGCGCCCACCTGGGGCGCGAGCGGCTCGACGTGCTGCTGGACCAGGCGCGCGACTTGCCGCTCTTCGCCGTGGTCGCGGGAACCGGGTACGGCAAGAGCGCGCTTCTGGCCGACTACTTCGAGCGCCGGGGGCTCGCCACGCTCTGGTACGCCCTCTCCGAGCGCGACGCGGACCCGCAGGTGCTCTCGCTCCACCTGGCTCACCTCGCCCACCGGCGCTTTCCCGGGGTGGCCGATCGCGCCCTGGCGCTGTTGGCCCAGCCGGGCGGAGCCGCCCTGCACGGCCTGGAGGCCGTCGAGCGCCTCGCGGACAGCCTGATCGATCGGCTCGAGGGCGAGCACTGGCTCATCCTCGACGACTTCCACCACCTCCACGGCGCCCCCGACGCCCTCGCCCTGGTCAATCACCTGCTGACCCACCTGCCCCCCGCGCTGCACCTGGTGCTGGTCTCGCGGCAGCGGCCCGAGCTGCCCGACTTCGCCCGCTACCGCCTGCAGGGGGACGCCCTCACCCTCGACCAGAAGACCCTCGCCTTCACCCCGGCCGAGGCCCGCGCCCTCTTCGATCGCCTGGGCGGCGAGGCACCGGGGGCCGAGGCGGCCGAGCACCTCATCGACAGGACCGAGGGCTGGCCCATGGCCCTGCAGCTTCTCGCCCAGCGCGCCGCCGACGGGGAGCACGAGGGCTGCTTCGAGGACGAGGCGGGCTCGCGGCGGGACCTCTTCGAGTACCTGGCCCGCGAGGTCTTCGCCAAGCTTCAACCGGCCGAGCGCGAGCTGCTGCTCGCCGTCGCGCCCCTCTCGCGCCTCGACGCGCGGGCCTGCGGCGCCCTGGTGGACGACCCCGAGGCCCCCGCGCGCCTGCGCAGCCTGGGCGAGCGCGGCCTGTTCCTCGCTCCCTTGGGGCCGAGCGCCTATCGCCTGCACCCCCTCTTCAAGGAGTTCCTGCTCGCGCGCCTCCTGGAGACGAACGCGCTCCAGGCCGCCCACCTTTCAGCCGCCCGCGCCATGCGCGCCCTCGAGGAGCACGAGGAGGCGATCGCCCACCTCCTCTCGGCCGGCGCCCTCGCCGAGGCCTGCGCCCTGATGACCGCCCTGGCGCCCGGCCTGGTGAGGCAGGGGCGCTTCGCGCCGCTCGGCACCTGGCTTTCGGCTTTGCCCGCCGAGCTGGTGGATCGGACCCCCGAGCTGACGCTCGCCCACGGTGACGCCTGCCGCCTGGCGGGCCGCTTCGACGAGGCGATCGCCTGGTACGACCGATCGGAGAAGGGCTGGGGCGATGCGCCCGCCGAGCGCGCCAAGGCGCTCTCGGCCAAGGCCATGGTCTACCTGGACACCCTGCAGCCCGCCCTGGCCGAGCACTGGCTGCAGGAGGCCCTCGCCTGCGACCCGGATCCCGCGCGCCAGGCCTCGCTGCGCACCCACCTGGCCGAGAACCTCCTCAACCAGGGCCGCGCCCCCGAGGCCGAGCGCCTCCTGGAGGAGGCCGGGCTCGCCGCGCGGCCCGAGACCCTCGAGCACATGGGGCGCATCCTCCTGCGCACCGGGCGCCTGGCCTCGGCCCAGGCCCTGCTGCGAGCGATCGCCCCCCCCGAAAGAGAGGGCGCGACCAAGGCCCATCGGGAGGGGGCCCTCATCCTCTCCTTCATCGAGGCCCTCGCGGGCGCCGGCACGGAGGCCCTCGGCCACGCCACGAGCGCCCTGGAGCGGGCGCGGCGGCAAGGGGCCGCCTGGACCGAGGCCGTGGCCCTGATCCGCGAGGGGCACGCCCACCTGGTGCTCGGCAACGCCGAGGCCGCCGAGACCCGGTACCGAGAGACCCTCGCGCTGGCCGTCACCGTGGGCGTGGCGCGCCTCAAGGCCGAGCCCCTGATGGGCCTCGCGCTGGTGGCCGGGCGCAAGGGGCAGCTCGCCGAGGCCGAGGCCTTCGCCCGCGAGGGGCTGGATCTCGCGCAGGCCACCGGCGACGTCTGGCTCTCGGCTCTTCTGGGCCTCTCGCTCGGGGCCGTCTACGCGGCGGCGGGCGATCCCAAGGCGGAGCGCTGGCTCATGCAGGCCCAGAGCGGCTTCGAGCGGTGCACGGACCCCTTCGGCCAGGCGCTCTGCGCCCTGTGGTTCGCGCGCCTGGCCATTTCGCTGCGCGAGCCCAAGGCCCTTTCCCTGCGCGTCCGGACGCTCTGCGCCCTGGTGCGCAAGCACGACTACGGCTTCCTGCTGGAGCGCGGCACCTTCCTGGGCTTCTCGAGCGCCGAGGCCTCCCGGGCCTTCCTCGACGCCGCCCTTTCCCTGGGGGTCTCCAGAGCGACCCTCATGCCATGGATCAAGGAGGACGAGGCCGCGCCGAGCGCCGCGAGCACCGACGCGCTGCGGGTGCGGACGCTGGGGACCTTCCGGGCGTGGCGCGGCGCGCAGGAGCTGAGCGATCGCGCCTGGGGCCGCGAGAAGGCCCGCCAGCTCTTCCACCTGCTCGTCGCCTACCGCGGCCAGTGGCTGCCGAAGGCCCGGCTGGTGGACCTCTTGTGGCCCGAGCTGGACGCGAAAGCCGCCGACCAGACCTTCCGCGTGGCCCTCAACGCGCTCAACAAGGCCCTGGAGCCCGAGCGCGCGAGCGGGCAGCCCACGCGCTTCGTCTTGCGGCAGGGCCTCAGCTACGGCCTGATGGCGAGCCCCGAGGTCTGGATCGACGCGGCCGAGTTCGAGCGCCTGCTCGAAGCCGCCCGCGCCCGGGAGACCGCGCTCGAGGACCCCGCCGACTGCTACCGCGAGGCCCTGGAGCTGTACGAGGGGGACTTCCTCCAGGATTTCCCCCACTACGACGCGTGGTGCGAGCAGGAGCGCGATCGCCTCAAGGACCGTTACAGCGAGGCCGCCCTGCGCCTCTCGCGCCTGTTGGCCGAGCGGGGCGACGACGCGGGCTCGGCCCACTGGTGCCAGCGGCTCATCGAGAAGGACCGCTCGATCGAGGAGGCCTACCGCCTGCTCATGCGCGCCTACTACCGCCAGGGCGATCGCCCCCTGGCGCTGCGCACCTACGACCGCTGCGTCGCGGCCCTGGCCGAGGAGCTGGACGTGGACCCCATGCCCGAGACCGAGGAGCTGTTCGATCGCATCTCCCGGCTCGCCCCTGTAACCGACCTGTAACAAACAAATCTTAACCTGCCCTCCAAACGTCACCCCCCACCCGTGACAGGAGGATCGGCATGCACTTTGGAGACTGGCTCAGCCGCTGGGCGACCTACACCCCCGAGAAGATCGCCGTCGTCGACGAGGCGAGCGAGCGCCGTCTGAGCTACAAGACGCTGAACCAGCGCTGCGATCGCCTGGCGCACGTCCTGCGCCACCGCTTCGGCATCCAGAAGGGCGATCGCGTCGGGGTCCTCGCCCACAACTGCAGCGAGATCCTCGAGCTCTTCTTCGCCGCGGGCAAGCTCGGCGCGGTGCTGGTGCCGATCAACTGGCGCCTGGCGGGTCCCGAGGTCCGCTACATCCTCGACGACTGCGCCCCGCGCGCCCTGTTCTACGGGAGCGAGTTCGACGGCCTGGTCCGCGAGATCCTCCCCTTGCTGTCGCTCGAGTACGTGGTGCCGCTCTCACCGGGCGGGCTGCTGACCTCCTACGAGGACCTGCTCGCCATGGCCCCTTCCGAGGTGCCCCCCCCCGCCGAGATCGCCCTCGACGACCCTCACCTCATCCTCTACACCTCGGGCACCACGGGCAACCCCAAGGGCGCCGTCCTCACCCACGGCACCATCACCTGGAACGCCATCAACACCCAGGTCGGCTGGGACCTGTGCCACGACGACGTGACCCTCGCCCACACCCCCTTCTTCCACACGGGCGGGCTCAACGTCCTGACCACCCCCCTCATGCACCGGGGAGGCACCGTCGTGGTGATGCGCGGCTTCGAGGCCGCCCGCTCGCTCTCCTTGATCGAGCAGGAGCGCTGCACCGTGGTCTTCGCCGTGCCCACCATGTTCCAGATGCTGCTGGATGCGTCCAACTTCGAGAGCTCGGATTTGAGCTCCATCCGCTTCTTCATCACCGGCGGCGCGCCCTGCCCGGTGCCCCTGATCGAGGCCTACGCCCGGCGCGGGGTGACCTTCAAGCAGGGCTACGGCCTCACCGAGGCGGGCCCCAACTGCTTCACCCTGGACGCCCGGGACGCCGTGCGAAAGGCGGGCAGCGTCGGCTTCCCCAACATGCACCTGGACGTGCGCCTGGTGGACGACGCGGGGATGGACGTGCCCACCGGCGAGGTCGGCGAGCTGCTCATCTCGGGGCCGCACGTCTTCGCGGGCTACTGGCGCAACCCCCAGGCGAGTGCCGACGCCATCCAGGACGGCTGGCTGCACACCGGGGACCTGGTGCGGCGCGACGAGGAAGGGTATTACTACATCGTGGACCGCAAGAAGGACCTCTTCATCTCGGGCGGCGAGAACGTCTACCCCGCCGAGCTGGAGAAGGCCCTGCACCACCACCCGAGCATCCACGAGGCGGCGGTGATCGGGGTGCCGGACCCCAAGTGGGGCGAGGTCGGCCGCGCCTTCGTGGTCCTGCGCGACGGCCACCTCCTCACCGAGGCCGAGGTGCTCGACTTCCTGCGCGCGCGGCTCGCCAAGTACAAGATCCCCAAGTCGGTCGTCTTCAGCGACTCCCTGCCCCGCAACTCGGCGGGCAAGGTCCAGAAGAACGCCCTGCGCGCGCCCCAGGCCGCGTCGGTCTAGAAGAGGAAAGCCACCGTGACCACCGAACAGCCCCCCCGCTACCGCTTCGTCGTCGAGGCCCTCCTGTTTCTCACCTACGCGGTCTTCGGCCTCTCCTGGATCGCCGTCACCCCGCTCAGCGCCGAGATCCAGGCGAGCTTCCACATCACCGCCGCCCAGTTCGGGCTGATCACCACCCTGGTCTCCGTGGCCAAGGTCGTGGCCCCCCTGGTCACGGGCCTCTTGGCCGTCAAGATCGGCATCAAGCGCACCGTCTTGATCGGCAGCCTGTGCATCTCGTGCGCGGCGCTCTCGCCCCTGGCCACCGACTTCAACCTCTTTTTGGTCTCGCGCTTCGTGTTCGGGGTGGGCGGGGCCATGGTCGTCACCCTCTTCAGCGCCTCGGTGATGCAGTGGTTCCCCAAGGACGAGCTGCCCCTGGTCACCGCCCTCAACAACGTGGCGGTCAACACCGGCATCACCGTCACCCTCTTCGCCACCGTCCCGCTGTCGGGGATGCTCGGCTGGCGCAAGACCCTCCTGGTCTACGGCCTGGTGAGCGTCGGCCTGCTGGTCGCCTGGGCGGTGTTCGGGCGCGATCGCAGCACCGCCCAGGCCACCCGGGCGCAAGCCAGCGAAGAGGCCAGCTACGCGGACGTGTGGCGCATGAAGGAGACCTGGATCATCGCCCTGAGCTTCGCGGGGCCGCTCGCGCTGTACCTGGCCTTCAACACCTGGCTGCCCAAGTACTACATGGAGGCCTTCGGCATGACCAAGGCGGCGGCCTCGCAGTACACCGGCCTCTTCAACCTGGTCGGGATCCCGACGGCCATCGTCGCGGGCATCCTCACCAAGCAGCTCGGGCTGCGCCGGCCCTTCATCATCGGGGCGGGGGTGCTGATGGGCTGCTCGAGCTTCGGGATGTTCCTCTTCAACCAGCCCGCGCTCCTGATGGTCTCGGCCGTCTGCCTCGGCGTGGCCATGTTCACCTACGTCGCGCCCCTCTTCACCGCGCCCATGGAGCTTGCCGGGATGACCCCGCAGAAGGTCAGCCTCATGATGGGGACGGTCTTCAGCTTCGCCTACGTCTTCTCGTCGCTCTCGCCGGTGGTGGTGGGCTACCTGCGCGACGCGACCGGCACCTTCACCCTGGGCTTCGGCATCTGGGCGGCCTTCTCGTGGGTGCTCGCCCTGGGCGGGCTGCTGCTGCCCGAGACGGGGCCGCGCCGCTCCGGCGCCTGGCTCGGGCGGGTCGTGCCGGCGCAGCCGGAGCGCGAGTCGGCCGAAAGGCGCTAACAAGAGACGCGTGGGGCGGGCCGGCCGGCCCGCCCCACGCGTCTCCTGCATCCCGATCAGTAGGTCGCACCCACCTCCTGCACGACGGGCGAGACGGCGGGGTTCGCGCTGCTGAGCGAAAGGCGGGTCTTGAGGTAGCGCCCGCTGACCCCCGGCAAGTTGAACGCGTTGCCCCCCGGCATCGAGGTGCCCGTCACCAGCTGCCAGCCTCCCCAGTCCAGGCCGTCGCTGGCGGTGGCCACGTCCACGGCGACGCCGGTGAGCGCGGGCAGGCTCTCGACGTTCCAGAAGACCGAGCGCCACGTCACGGCCGCACCCGCGTCCAGGGGCGGGGTCTCGTAGGTGCCCGAGGCGGCGTAGACCGGCGCGTCCGGCTGGCGATCGCCGGTCAGGCGCAGGGCGCCGCCGGTCCCCTTGGGGTCCTGGCCGCGCAGGTGCTGGACGCGGAAGCCCAGGCGATCGACATGCCACAGGCTGCCGTCGGCCGCCCACTCCATGCCCCCGGGGTTGCTGAACTCGCAATTCCCGGTGCCGCTGCGGCCGTAGCGGCTGAGCGGAACCCCCGTCGGCGTGAAGACCTGGGTGAAGTAGGGGGCCGCGCCGTACGCGGTGACGTAGAGCAAGCCCGTCGGGCTGATGCCCAGGTGCCCCGAGGAGTTGGTGGGCTTGTCGGCGGTCGCGGTCGAGAAGGAGCGCACGAAGGCGCCGCTCGACGTGATGACCTGCACCCGGTTGGTGTTGTCGGTCACGTAGTAGAAGCCGTCGGGTCCCACCTTGACGATCCAGGGCGACTCGAACGCGCGACTCACGCTCCCCGTGGCCGCCGGCTGAGGCGCGCCCGTCCAGGTGGTACCCTGCCCGATCCCTCTGATGCAGACGCCGTTCTGGTTGAAGATCTGGAGGCGATGGCTGTTGACGTCGGTGACGACCAGGTTGCCGTTCCGGTCGATCGCCACGCCATGGGGCGTATGGCTGCCGGAGGCGTTGGTGGGGGCCACGACCGAGGCGGTGCTCGGGGCCACCCAGCTCGTGCCGTAGCCGACGCCCATCAGGAAGGTGCCGTTCGCGTCGAACTTGAGCACCCGGTAGTTGGTGTAATCCGTGACGTAGAGGTTGTTCTCGGCGTCGCACGCGAGCGAGGTAGGCTGGTTGAAGCCCTGGTTCGCCGTGCTCGAGGCGGTCGAGGCGGGGGCTGCGGTAGGCGCCACCCAGATCTGCCCCTGGCCGATGCCCCGCAGGAAGGTGCCGCCCGCATCGAACTTGAGCACCCGGTTCTGGGGCTTGTCGCACACCCAGATGTCGCCCCGGCGGTCGATGGCGATCTCGTTGATCAAGTTGCCGAACTGCCCGTTGCCGCTGCCCGCCGAGCCGAACTGACCGAGGTAGTCGTGCTGGCCGGTCGAGTAGACCTCGACGCTGCTCGCCGTCCCCGGCGCGAAGTCGTCCATGGAGGTCAGGACCCGCTGAGCGCCCAGCTGCTCGGCGCCCGCTCCCGCAGGCCCGCCCTCCAGGTCGTCCGCTCCCGCCCCCGAGGCCAGCACGACGGAGAGGGAGAGCCCCAGCTGGTTGCGCCCCGACGCCAGGGTCACGGGCAGGCGCCCCCAGCTCATCATGCGGCCGGTGCCGGCAGCCCCCGCGAAGCCCGCGGCGTAGAGGGTGTAGCCCCCGCCCGCGGGCAGGTCCGCGAACGTGATCTGGCCCCCGCCTGCGCCGAGGGTGGCGTTGCGCACGACGACGCCGTTGCGCAGCCGCACCGTGACCGACTGGGTGTTGGAGACGAGGGCCTGGGCCTCGCGGGGCAGCACGACCCTGATCGTGACGGTGGCGAGACCGGTGGCGCTCGCCGGGGCGCCCTCCACCGACGGGCTCACCGCCCGCAGGGGAACGGCCTGGCAGGCTGCCACCAGGCTCAGGGCGATCGCGGCGAAGGCAGTCAAACGCAAGGAACGCGTCATTGGACCACCCCCATGTGGGCGCGCCGGACCCACTCGGCGGCCTTCTGAACGTCCCAGACCTGGAGCCCGTCCAGGGTGGCGTTCTGCAACACCGCACCGTTGGCCCCCGGGATCAAGAGCGGGCTCGAGAAGCTTAGCAGCGCAGGCAGCTCAGTCACCCCAAGGCGGCCCGCGTACGGATCGGTGGCGCGCAGCTCGCCGTCCCAGTAGAGTTCGAGCCCCCGCGAGCCCCACGTCGCCGCCACGTGGTGCCACTCCCCCCTCTGCCACGGTGCCGACGTCGGCACCCACGTGGCGAGGTGGCTTCCCCCCGGGTCGTAAGAGGAGAAGTAGATCTCGTAGCGACCGTCGGTCCGTCGGCGCTTGGTGATCGAGACGAAGGTGTTGAAGGACGGGTTGTTGAGCTTGAAGAGGGAGACGCCCCCGGCCTCCTCCCAGGAATAGGCCGGGCGGATCCAGAAGGCGATCGCCCCCTGTTCCATGTTGAAGGCGCGCGCGTCGAAGCTCAGGCGATCGGGAGCAACGGAATCTCCGGCGTAGGGGGTGGCAACATCCCCCTCCTCGATCTGGAAGCCGTCAAACCACGCGGTTCCGGTCTTGTTGCGGAACAAGGGATAGAACACGGTTCGGCAGTCCTCCGACACCGAGAAGGACACGCTCAGGCGCGTCCAGTCGAAGGTCCCGATGGGGCAGGCTGCGGCGAAGGTGCTGACCACCACGCCGCCGTTTCGAAAGGTGTTCACTCTGAGCCCCAAATCCGTGGCGCTCCCGCCGGCCGAGACGTTTTGACCCCTGACCCACAAGGAGAAGGTATAGGACTTGCCCGCCTTGAGGTGGTACGTACCGCTGTCGAAGTAACCAAGCGTGTTGTCCGCGGCCCCCGTCCGGACGATCTTGAGGGACCTCTGGCCAAAGCGGGGAACCGTGGCATCGAGCGAAAAGGTGGCATCGGGGGTCACGCTAGTCACCATCATGCCGTCGGGCACGCCGTTGCCGTCCGAGTCCAGCTCGACGCTGGAATTCGCGATCATGTTCACGCCCGAATCGACCACGACCCCCCTACCGACCCGGCCCTCGTCGTCGGTGGTGCCGACGTTCTCGACGGCGCTGCCGAAGCCGTCGACGATCAGGCTCCCTCCCGCCTCGAAGCCGGTCGCCGCCGCCCCCTCCTCGAGCTGGGCGGCGTCCACGTCCACCGTTGCAGGGAACACCGCCTGCCCGGCCACGGAGCCGACGCGCACGAAGACGATGTTGTGCGGGCTCGAGACCGTGGGCGTGAACGTCAGGGAGTAGCGCTTCCACGCGGTCGTCAGCGCGACGCTCGGGCCGTTGAAGCTGGGCCCCGGCACGAGCCGGTCGGTGGCGCACGTCAGCTGGATCTTCTCGCCGCCCACCGCCCCGCGCGCATGGACCGAGAAGGTGTAGGGGCGGCCCGCCACGAGCGAAAAGGGGTTCGCGCCGCGGGGCGGGGTGCCCGCGTGCCCCTGGCCCAGCCAGACATCCCCCGCCGAATTGGTCGTGATCCGCGCGAAGCGGGCTCCCTGCTGCGCCCCGCCGACCACCACCGAATCGGTCGCGTTGCCACCCGGCGTCCACAGCTGCCACGACCAGCGCTGATAGTCGCTGGGGCTCGCTTGCTCGAAGCCGGGGTTGATCAGCATGTTGGAGCCCTGGCCCGAAAGGCCGAGCCGGAAGGCCCCGCCCGGCCCCGGCCGGACGAGCTGGATGGGATCGAGGTTGAGGCGCAGGGCCTCGGTGACGAGGCCCTCCACCTCGCGGGCCTTGGCCTCGCTCAGGTTGGGCAGGCCCGTGGCGAAGCGGTGGGTCCCGGTCACGGCGTCCCATGTCACCGCGCCCATCACGTCCGAGGCCGCAAGGCCCAGGTGGTCCCAGAGGATGGCCGCGGCGGTGGTCGCCGACGAGAGCTGGACCTTGCTTCCCGAGATGCTGGTCCAGCCGGCCGCCGTGAGGCTGACCAGGGTGCGCAGGCGGAAGGCCGCGCTGCCGGTCCCACCAAGGGTCTTGGTCGACTCCAGGAGGTAAGGGGCGTCGAGCACGGGGGTGAAGCTGCCGGGGGCCTGGACGGTGAAGGTGCCGTCGGGGGCGGTGATCCCCGTGGCCCTGGCCTCCAGGGTGGAAGGATCGAGCAGGGTCACCGTGGCGTTGGCGCGGATCGAGCCGGCACCGGCCTGGGTTTCGTACCCCTCTGGCAGGATCACCCGGCCCGCAAGCAAGGGAGTCGCCGGGATCGTCGCCACAAACGACGGGCCGACCAGCGGCGCCGGACGGCAGCCGAGGACGACGAGTGCCGCGAGCAGCGAGGTCAGGATGAGGCGAAAGGGGCGCATCGGCTACTCCTGTGCGAGCCCCCGGGCGAGGCGCTGGATGGCCTCGACCGAGAGGACGCTGTCGTAGATCCGGAACTGGTCGAAGGTCGCCTCGGCCGGCGACGCGCCGGTGGTGTACGAGCCGACGCCCATGGCGGCCGGCACCGGCGCGCTGAAGCTCGCGACGGCGCCGGTGCTGTAGCTGCGGAACTCGGTACCGTCCAGGTAGAAGTGGAGATCGGCGGAATCGAGCGCCCAGCTCAGGGCGACGTGGTGCCACTCGTCGCGCCTGACCAGGCGCGAGAAGTCCGCGAGGCTCACCCCGACGCGCCGGGTTCGCAAGTTGTTGCCGACGTCGTCGGAGAGGTACGCGTAGAAGGTGCCGCCGATGCAGACCAGGTTGAGGGCCCAGGTGGTGGAGACGTTGTTGAAGTCGAAGAAGCAACGGGCGGGCTCTGCGATCGAGGGCGTCCAGGCGGGCTTGAACCAGAAGGAGACCGTCCCCTTCGTCGGATCGAGGTTGCCCGCCGTCGGGAACCTTGCCCCCACGTTGGCCGGGATGAAGCGCTGGACGCGGTTGTTGGTGTCGTCCGCCACGTAGAAGCGACCGTCCGGAGAAAAGGCGAGGTTGCGCGGGTTCTGGAACTGCGACGGGGCTGAGCCCTGGGTACCGAGCTGGCCCAGCAGGTTGCCCTGGCGATCGACCTTCGAGACGCAGTGCGCCAGGCTGCCCGTCAACCACGCGTTGCCCCCCAGGTCGAAGGCCAGGTCTTCGATCAGGTAGAAGGGGCCCGAGCCGCTGCCCGTGGTGCCCCACTGCGAGAGAAAGTTGCCGCTCGCGTCGAAGCGCTGGACGCGGCTGTTTCCCCCGTCGACCACGTAGATCTCGCCGCTCGGGTGCACCGTCGCGTTCCCCCAGCCGTTGAAGGCGCCCGGCACCGAGCCCGACGCGCTCTGGTTGCCCGCGGAAGTGGTCCACTTGGTGCCGTTCCCCATCCCCAGCAGGAAGGTGCCGTTGGGGTCGTACTTGAGGACGCGGTAGTTCGCCGCGATCCAGACGTTGCCCGACGCGTCGACCTCGCAGAAGCCCGGGTTGGTGAACTGGTTGTGGGCGGAGCCCGACGTCGCCCCGACGGGAATCGTCCAGCGCGACCCCGAGCCGATGCCCCAGAGCAGGCTGCCGAAGGGATCGAACTTCATGAAGCGGTGGTTGTTGTAGTCCACCACCACCGTGTTGCCGTCCCGGTCCACGCCGATGCCGTGGGGGTAGTTGAAGGTGCCGGTCCCCCCGGAGAAGGTGTTGAAGGACCAGATGTAGCGGCCGTCCGGGGTGAACTTCTGGATGCGATTGTTGACCAGGTCGGGAACGTAGATGAAGCCCTGGCGGTCCACGGCCACCGAGGTGACACGATTGAACTGGCCGAGGGCCGAGCCCTGGCCGCCGATCTGGCCGTCGTAGAGGGCGATCGCGCTGGAGAAGGCGTAGGCCTCGCCCCCGTCCTTGCCCCGCACGGGGGTGAGGCTCGAAGTGGCATAGGGGCCGACCTGGAGGGCGTCCTCCAGGTCGAAGAGCACGCGCGCGTTCGGGTTGAGGGCGAGGGAATAGGCCCCCGAGGCGTAGCGGAGCCACTGGACGGGGTCGAGGTTGGCGCCGAGGGCCCGGGAAACCAGGCTAGCCACCGTCTCCAGCTCGGCAGAGGTCACGCCCGCCGCCTCGGTGAAGGCCCCCGTGGCGGGGTCCAGGGAGCCCAGCAGGCTGGCGCCCGCGATCGCCCGCAGGTCCGCGACCGCGGCGAGCGCCGTGGTGCGCGCGTCGATCCGGATCCCCGCCCCGAGCGAGGTCGCGCCCGACAGCGAGCGCCACTGGGCGCCGTCCCACATCACCAGGGTTCGGAAGCGCAAGAGGGCGCGGTCGTTCGAAGCCGCGAAGGTCTTGCGCGCGTCCAGCACGTAGACGGCGTTGGTGGTCGGGGCGAAGGCGGCGAAGGGATTGAGGGAGAAGGCGCCCGCGGCGTCGGTGAGGCCCGTGGCCACGACCTGCCGGTCGGCGTCCAGGAGCGTCACCGTCGCGTGGGCGACCAGATCCGCGGCCGAGGCCTGGACGGCGTAGCCTGCCGCCACGCGCCCCCAGAGGCCTGAGGCGGATCGCGCCTCGGAGGCGACGCGCGCCGAGGCTGCCTCTCGGGGGAGGCTCGATGGGTTCTGACACCCCCCGACGAGCAACGCCAGGCAGAGCACCTTGATCAGCTTGGACTCATCGGTCATGGACGCGCACCCCGGCACTCTCGCAACATACGAGCATTGTACCCACCGGATGCCGAGACCTCCTTGATCCTGGGCATCGCCTTGGGCAAGGGCCCCAGGGTACCGGGACGCCGGGCGCCGAAAGGCGCTAAGCCACCTCGGAGGCGCTCTTCTCGGAGGTTCTCGGCACGTCGGGGTAGGCCTCGTGGATGGCGAGCACCTCGTCCCACTGCTGGAAGAACGCCTCCACGCAGGCCGGATCGAAGTGACTCCCTGCCCCCTCCCGGATGACGGCGGCCGCGCGCTCGACCTCCCAGGCCCGCTTGTACGGGCGCTCCGAGGTGAGGGCGTCGAAGACGTCCGCCACCGCGACGATCCGCCCGAAGAGGGGGATGGCCTCGCCCGCGCGGCCGTGGGGGTAGCCGCTGCCGTCGAACTTCTCGTGGTGGCTGACGGCGATGAGGGCGGCGGCCTGCAGCAAGTGAGAGGAGCTGCCCCTGAGGATCTCGTAGCCGATGGCGGCGTGCTGCTTCATGATCTCGAACTCCTCGGGATCGAGCTTCCCCGGCTTGAGCAGGATGTGATCGGGAGTCCCCACCTTGCCGACGTCGTGCATGGGCGCCGCCCTCAGGATGAGCTCCTGGTCGGACTCCGAGAACCCGATGGCCTTGGCGATGAGCTGGGAGTAGCTGGCCATGCGCTGGATGTGGGAGCCGGTCTCGGGATCGCGGAACTCGGCGGCCCGCGAGAGCCTCAGGATGGTGTCATGCTCGCGCGCCAGGATCCCCGCCAGCGACATCCGCACCTCGCTCGCCAGGCCCTCCGCCCGGTCGGCGAGCATCCTCTGGTGGCGGCGCAGGGCGAGCATGTTCCGAACGCGGGGCACGAACTCGCTCTTGTCGACCGGCTTGGTGAGGAAGTCGTTGGCGCCGTACTCGAGGGCCTGGTAGCGTACCTCGGCCTCGTTCACCGAGGTCACCATCAGGACGGGGATCTCCGCGCAGCCCCGGCTCTCGCGAAAGCGGCGGACGAACTCCAGGCCGTCCATCTCGGGCATCATGTAGTCCACCAGCACCAGGTCGGGCTCCATGGCCCGGCACCAGCTCAGCGCCTCGGCGGCGGAGGTGAAGCAGAACGACTGCACCCCCTCCAGCTTCGAGAGCAGGGCGCTCAGGAACACGGTGTTCACCTTGCTGTCGTCGACGACCACGACGTTCATCCGTCAAACTCTCCTTGCTTCAAGGTCCCGACGAAGGCCCGCACGCGCGCGGCCTCCTGCGCAAGCTCGCCTTCGAGCGCGCGCAGACCGTTCCAATCCGAGGTCTCCTCCATCCGGCGGCAGATCGCGGCCAGCGCCGCGACCCCGAGGTTGGCCGCGGTCCCCTTCAGCTCGTGGACCACCGAGACGAGCGCCCTGGCGTCCTCGCGCGCGAGCGCGTCGCCGATCCTCGCCTGGATCTCGGGCAGCGACTCGACGAAGAGGCCCAGCAAGAGCCCGGCCTCCTCGGGATCGACCACCGCGCGCAGGCGCGCCAGATCGACGCACGGAAGGGCCCGGGCATCCAGGTCGGCCGGGGGCGCCGCGGCCCCCGGCGAATCATCGCCGAGCCAGCGCGCCAGGACGGCCGCGAGCTGCTCCTGGGTGAAGGGCTTGGACAGGTAATCATCCATCCCCGCCTCCAGGCACTTCTCCCGATCGCCGCGCATGGCGTTGGCCGTCATGGCGACGATGGGCACGCGGCGGCCCTGGGGCGCCTCGTGCAGGCGGATCAGGCGCGTCGCCTCGAAGCCGTCCATGAGCGGCATCTGGCAGTCCATCAGGATCAGGTCGTAGGCGTCGCCCGAAAAGGCCTCCAGGGCCGCCGTGCCGCTCGCGGCGACGTGCGGCTCGACGCCCAGCCTCCTGAGCTGCGCCTGGGCCACCCGCTGGTTGATGGGGTTGTCCTCCACCAGCAGGAGGCGCCTTGGCGCGAAGTGAGCCCGCCCGGCCCGGAGCGGCGCGGGATCCTCGGCCTGCGCCTGCCGGCCGGACGAGGCGAGCTCGACCAGGCAATCGAAGAGCTGGGACTGGCGCAGCGGCTTGGTCAGGTGGGCGGCATAACCCGCGGCCGAGGTCTGATCGCTGACGAGCCGTCGATCCAGGTCGGCCAGGAGGACCAGCCGGGTCGCGCCCAGCGCCGGGTCGCTCGCCACCTGGCGCCCCAGACACAGGGCGACGTCCTCGGCCTGGCTGGAGTCCACGATCACCACCCCGAAGGGGTCGCCCTCGGAAGCCGCCTGCCGGATGACCTCCAGGGCGTCGTGGAGGCCGGCCTGGGCCCCGTTGCGCATCCCCCACGACGAGATGTAGCGGTGGGCGATCTCCTGACCGGCCGCGTCCCCCCCGACCAGCAGCACGCGCACCCGGTGCAGCGGCGAGGGGTCCGAGGTCCCCTCCGCGAGGCGGCCATGCTGGAAGGGCAGGGTGAACCAGAAGGTGGACCCTGCCCCCTCCCGGCTCTCGACGCCCATCTCGCCACCCATCAGCTCCACCAGGTGCTTGGAGATGGAAAGGCCGAGACCGGTGCCGCCGTAGCGGCGGGTCGTCGAGCCGTCGGCCTGCACGAAGGGCTGGAACAGGCGCCGGCGAGCCGCCTCCGAGAGGCCGATCCCCGTGTCGCGGACCTCGAAGCGCAGGGTGGAGGTCTCTTCGCTCGCCTCCTGCAGGCCCACCCGCAGGGTGACCTCGCCTTTTTCGGTGAACTTGAGGGCGTTGCCCGCCAGGTTGAGCAGCACCTGCCGCAGGCGCCCCGGATCCCCCTGCAGGGGGGTGGGGATGGCGGGGGAGATGAAGCTCGTCAGGGCCAGGCCCTTGCCGAAGGCCCTCGTGGAGAGGAGGCCGACGACGCCCTCCACGACCGACGCCGGATCGAACGCGACCGAATCGACGCGCATCATCTCCGCCTCGATCTTCGAGAAGTCGAGGATGTCGTCGATGATGCTCAGGAGGGCGACGGCCGACTCCTTGAGGATGCCCAGAAAGTCGCGCTGCTCCGCGCTGAGGGCCGTGTCCATGAGCAGATCGGCCATCCCGAGGACGCCGTTCATCGGGGTCCGGATCTCGTGGCTGACGGTGGAGAGGAACTCGGACTTGAGGCGCGAGGCCGCGAGCGCCTCGTCCCGGGTCTTCTCCAGCTCCTGCTCGGCCTGCTTTCGCTCGGTGATATCGCGCTTGATGGCCACGAAGTGCGAGACCTTCCCGGTCTCGTCCTTCAGGGGGGTGATGGTCTGCTCCTCGGGGTAGAGGCTCCCGTCCTTGCGCCGGTTGATGAGCTCGCCTTCCCAGACGTCGCCGGAAAGGACGGTCCTCCACATCTCGGTGTAGAAGGAGCGCGCCTGCAGGCCGGATCGAAGGACGCCGACCTTTTCTCCGACGACCTCGTGCGCCTCGTAGCCGGTCCGGGCGGTGAAGGCGCGGTTGGCGTACTGGACGATGCCGGACGCATCGGTGATGAGGACCATGTTCGCCGCCGCGTCCAGGGCGGCCCGGTGCAGCTTGAGCTGCGCCTCGGCCTGCCGGCGCTCGCTCAGGTCCTGGAAGGAGACGATCATCCCCGACGCCTCGCCCCCCTGCCTCAGCCCCTGGACGACGACGGCGACCGGGACGAAGCGCCCGTCCTTGGCGACGAAGAGCTCTCTGCTCTCCACCCTGCCGCTGGACGTCAGCGCCAAGAAGAAGGGGCACTCCTCGGCGGGGAACGGGCGCCGGTCCGGGTGCAGGAAGTGGAAGGCCGCGTGGCCGACCTGGCCCCGCAGCTCGGCTTCCTTCCAGCCGAGAACCCGCTCGGCTACCGGGTTCATGAGCACGATGCGGCCCTGAGGATCCAGGACCAGCATGCCGTCGCTCGCGGTGTCGAGCACCGCGCGGATCAAGTCGGAGGAGCCTGGATCGACCATTTTAGCTCCGTCATCGCACGAGTCATCCGGCAACAACCGCAAAGCGAGGCGCAGCGCCCCGCACGTCCTTGCCCGAAAGGCCAAACGCCCACCAATGCTCCATCATGGCGCCCATCATAGTCGCAACCAAGGCATCAGGCCATCCGTAGGATTTGCGTAACAACATCAGAGCAGCAACGAAACCCGTCATTGTATCCAATGACGGAACGAAATCATGGGCGCGGCGAAATTCGGACGCAAGTCCCCCTTGAGATCAAGGTATAATTAGAACAAGATTAAGCACCGATTAAGTCCCACCTGTCGGAGGAGTTGCTGAATGACCCGTCTTTCCATCGCGTCCCGCTGGCGCAAGGCGGCCGCGATCGCCCTGACCCTCGGCCTCGTCGCCGGCTGCGGCATGAGCCCCATGCGCACCGGCGCCGACCCCGCCGAGGTCTCCCGGCTCAAGGCCCAGGCCGAGCGCTCGACGACCGGCCTGGTCAACGTCGTCGTCACCCACGGCACCGCCAAGAACCTGAGCGAGCTGGTCAGCGCCGGCTTCGACGTCTGGGGCGTCGAGGGCAAGCGCGTCAAGGGCAGCGCCAACGCCGCCTCGCTGGAGACCATCCAGCGCCTCAACCTGCCCGTCGAGTCCTTCAGGAGCCTGGGCAACTCCTTCGACAAGGGCTACAAGACCACCGAGCAGATCGAGGCCGACCTCAAGGCGCTCGCGGCCAAGTACCCCGACATGACCAAGCTCGAGGACTTCGGCGACAGCTGGGAGAAGACCCAGGGCAAGACCGGTCACGACCTCTTCGTCCTCAAGATCGGCCGCGGCAACACCGCGAGCAAGCCGGGCGTCATCTTCCTGGGCAACCACCACGCCCGCGAGATCGTCACCCCCGAGATCGTGCTGAACATCGCCCACATGCTGCTCGAGGGCTACGGCAAGGACCCCGAGATCACCGCCTACGTCGACAGCCGCGACATCTGGCTGGCTCCGACCGTCAACCCCGACGGCCACGTCCACGCCGAGCAGGGCGCCAACCAGCGCAAGAACACCAACGTCGTCACCGGAGGCAAGCGCCGCATCGGCGTCGACCTCAACCGCAACTACGGCTACAAGTGGAACAACGGCGGCGCCAGCAGCGACCCCGAGAACGACACCTTCATGGGCGTGAGCGCCTTCTCGGAGCCCGAGACCCAGGCGATCAAGCAGCTCGTCGGCAGCCGCAAGTTCGCCTTCCTGATGACCTACCACAGCTTCAGCAACCTGATCCTGTGGCC